>DASZPK010000081.1:0-9006 GCA_035550335.1 Chthoniobacteraceae bacterium
GCATGCGGGCGAGTTCGTGGGCGGCGAGGATGTCGTATTGCGCCTCGGTCGCGCCCAGGGCCATTTCGCGGCCGACGCGCGCGTTGTGGGTCTGCACGAAGGGGACGGCCTTCACGGCGCGCACGGCGCGGATGAGGGCGATGGTCATCTCGGCGGGAATGTCGAAGGCGTCGATGAGAACGCGTTCGCCCTGCTTGAGTTTGGTGGAGTGGCCGACAAGAAGCTTGGCTAGTTTTTCGAAGCGGGGATCGTGCATGGCGTGGATGGGTCAAGAGACTTGCCATAAACCGGGCGTTTATGCAAAGCCGGATTGCGGGAAGATGCCCGGCGGCAAATGTTTGTCGCCGGGCGGAAAATAGTACATGATGCGGGCCGATGTTCTCCCAAAAATTGAAAACGGCAGACGAACTGGCGCGCGTCAGCGAGGGGATGGGCGCGGCCGGGCGCAGGCTGGTTTTCACGAATGGGTGCTTCGATTTGTTGCACGTCGGGCATGTGCGCTACCTTGAGCAGGCGCGTGCGCTCGGCGATGCGCTGCTGGTCGCGGTGAACGGCGATGCCTCGGTGCGCGGGTTGAAAGGGCCGGGACGGCCGCTCAATGACGAAGCCGACCGGGCGGAGGTGATCGCGGCGCTGGGGTGCGTGGATTACGTGACGATTTTCCAGGAGCGGCGGGTGACGAATTTGCTACGTGAAATCCGGCCGCAGGTTTACGCGAAGGGGGGCGATTATACCGTGGAGACGCTCGACAAGGACGAGGGGGCGGCGCTGCGGGAGATCGGGGCGGAGATCAAAATCCTGTCGCTGGTGCCCGGGAAATCGACCACGAAACTCATCGAACGAATGGGCGCGTCATGAACGAGAAATTGAAAATCGGCGTGCTCGGTTCGGGGAAGGGATCGAATTACCAGACGATCCAGGAGGCGATCAACGCGGGGAAGCTCGCGGCGGAAACGCGCATCGTGCTTTCGGATGTCGAGGACTCGGGCATCCTCAAGCTCGCGCGCGATTACGGCGTGAGCGCGATGCACGTGCCGCCGGGGAAATTCAAGACGAAGATGGAGCCGCAGATTGAGGAGCAGGTCGCGCAGATTTTGAAATTCAAGGGGGTCGAGCTGCTGGTGCTCGCGGGTTACATGCGGATATTGAAGGCGCCGCTGCTCAAGGCGTTTCCCGGGAGGATCATCAACATCCACCCGTCGCTGCTGCCGAAATACCCGGGGATCGAGGCGTGGAAACAGGCGCTCGCCGCGGGAGAAAAAGTGACGGGCTGCACGGTGCATTACGTCGATGATGGGATGGACACGGGCGAGATCATCGCGCAGCGCGAGGTGCCGGTGAAACCGGGCGACACCGCGGCGACCTTGCACGCGCGCATCCAGGCCGCCGAGCATGAGCTTTACCCCGAGGTGATCGCGACACTCGCGGCGGACTTCGTGCAGAACCGGGCATGAATTGCGGATTTGATTGAAAGGACCGGGGGATGCTCGACGTATGTGGTGTGTGAAACAGACATTTTTAATCACGGCTTTGTGCGGTTTGCTTTTGGGGGCGATGGCTTTTTGCTGTGCGGGAATTGCGCGCGGGGATGACTTGTTCAAGCTCGTGGAGGCGGGCGGGATGAAGGTGGTGATTTTCAATCACATGAAGTCGCCGGACGGGAGATTTGCGCTCGGGTGGACGATCGTGGGGGTGGATTGGTCCACTTGGGATGGGGGGAGTTTCGGGGAAGCGCAGTCGGACAGGAGCAATCACGCCAAGCCGCACGAAGAGGTGGATTGCGTGGTGGATTTGAAAGAGAAAAAAATGCTGCGGCTGCCGACGGATGAGCCTTTCATCCCATATACAGGCCCCAATAGCGCTGGGATTTCGTGGGGGCCGGAAACGAATGGCGTCCGGCATGCGTTGGTGACCAATCCCGTGACCAATGAGGATGGGAGTTCGTCCACCACGTTGAACGCGTGGCTGGTGACGATCGACCCCCGCGGGATGAGGGAGATGGAGATCACGGATGCGCTGAATCGCAAGGCCGTGGCGCTGCTTGTATCGCTGAGGCCGGTGACGAACAACGAATACACGACGACTTTTCCCTTCCTGTCGTGGACTTTCGACGGGAAGGGGAAGGATGTTTTTCGCGACGCGGTGGTTTACCGGGATGACATGGCGGATGTTCCATTCCATGCGGGCCCGGTGGATAGCGTGAATTTGAGGCACGTTTACCAGCCGGTGGAGGGAACGATCACGGTGCGGCTGTCGGATGGCGCGGTGTTGAAGGGATGGAGCGACACGCCGGTCGACGATCCTTTTGCGAGCAATCCCATGCTGAAAAAAGCGGACGCCGAATTGAACCAGACGTACGCGGCGCTGATACGGGCTCTTCCACGCGCGGCCGCCAATGCGCTCAGGGAGGAGCAGCGCACATGGATCGAGCGGCGCAACACGCGAGCGAATAACGCCGCGGACGAAGCCGCTGAGCAAACGCGGGGAGACGAGAGTGCGGCGAGCGCCAGGGCGCGGGACAAATCGCTGCTGGAATCGACGCGGAAGCGCACGGTGGTGCTCAAGAAGCAGCTGGCGGAAGCGCGGTAAGGTGCGGCTGCGCGGTTTGCTGCGTTACCCTCGAAGGAAGCTGGAGCTTCCAAGACAATGTCATTCCCAGGCTGGAGCCTGGGAACGAGGAGGGCGTGGCGGCGCGCTTGGAAATGGCGGGCGCGGAGTGCGCGCCTTGTGTGGCGAAAATTTCACGGAAAACTTCTGGCAAAAAAAGCGGGGGCGTTGCAGTTTACCGCCCCGCATGTCCCGGTTCCGACTTTTCGATCTCAATGAAGCGCAGCACCAGGCGGTGACGAGCACCGAGGGGCCGCTTCTCATCCTCGCCGGGGCGGGCACGGGGAAGACGCGCGTGATCACGGCGCGCGTGGCGTATCTCATCTCGCGCGGGGTCGATCCGTCGCAGATTCTCGCGGTGACTTTCACGAACAAGGCGGCGAATGAAATGCGGGAGCGCCTCGCGGCCATGGTCGAGAAGGAGCAGGTGAAGAAGGTGACGATGTCCACGTTCCACGCGCTCTGCCTGCGGCTGTTGCGGAGCGGGATCGAGCGGCTGGGCTACAAGAATAATTTCACGATTTACACGGAGTCGGACCAACTCGGGCTCATCAAGAAAATCATCACGCGCTCGGCGGCGAAGGACGAGAAGCTCGACCCACACCTCGCGAAGAACCTGATCAGCCGCGCGAAGAACAGCGGCTGGAATGCGCCGGAGAACGAGCAGAATCTCGTCTCGGCGGTGTTTGCGCGGTACCAGACGGAGTTGAAGAATTTGAACGCGGTGGATTTCGACGACCTGCTGCTGCTCGCGGTGAAGCTGCTCAACGAGCATCCCGATGTGCTCGAAAAATGGCGGGCGCGTTTTCGTTACGTGATGGTGGATGAGTTCCAGGACACGAACGGCCTCCAGCTCCAGCTCGTGCATTTGATCGGCGGCGGGTCGCGCAACGTGGCGGTGGTGGGCGACGACGACCAGAGCATCTACGGCTGGCGCGGGGCGGAGGTGTCGAACATCCTTGAGTTCGAGCAGCATTTCCCGGGGCCGACGATCGTGAAGCTCGAGCAGAATTACCGGAGCACGAACGCTATTCTCGGCGCGGCGAACAGCCTCATCAAAAACAATCCGCGCCGCCGGCCGAAGCAGCTCTGGAGCGCGCACGACGCGGGAGAAAAAGTCCGCATCGTGATGGCGCCGGACGACCGCGAGGAGGCGCAGTTCGTGGCGGAGGAGCTTTGCAGCCGGCAGGCGGTGATGCAGGCGCGATGGGAGGATTTTGCGGTGCTTTACCGGATGAACGCGCAGTCGCGGCTCATCGAGGAAAATTTGCGGCGGCTCAAGATTCCGTACCGGCTCATCGGCGGGAAAAGTTTTTTCGACCGGCGGGAGGTGAAGGACATTCTTTCTTACGCGAATTGCCTCATCAATCCCGACGACGATGTGAGCCTGCTGCGGATCATCAATACCCCCGCGCGCGGGATCGGCGAGGCGGTCACGGAGCGGGCGCTGGCGTTCAGCGTGGAGAAGAAGATGAGCTTGTTTCGCGCGCTGCAATCGGAGGAATTCCAGGCGACGCTTTCCACGCGGGCGCGCAACGCGATCGCGGCGTTTGCAGAATTGATCGACGGCTACGAGACGCGCATCCACACGCCGCTGGCGAATTATTCCGAGTTGCTCGGCAAGCTGGTGGAGGAGACCGGTTACATCGACGACTTGAAACGCTCCTGCCGCACGCCCGAGGAGGCGCTGGGGCGCGAGTCGAACCTGCGCGACATGCTCGCCGACCTCGCGCGCTACCAGGAGAAATCGGGCGGCGATTTGCAGGGGTTCCTCGACGACCTTGCGCTCGACAAGGACCGCGAGGAGGAGGACGCCGCGGAGCGCGAGAACGGCGTGACGCTCATCACGCTCCATGCGGCGAAGGGGCTTGAGTTCCCGTACGTCTATCTCATCGGGCTCGAAGAGGGATTGCTGCCGCATAGCCGCTCGAAGACCGAGGGGACGGTGGATGAGGAGCGGCGGCTGCTCTACGTGGGCATCACGCGCGCGATGAAAACGCTGACGGTCACGCATTGCCATAACCGCCTCAAATTCGGGAGCACATCGCCCTGCCACCCGAGCTCGTTCATCAAGGAACTGAACCCCGATTGCATCGAGCACGTCGATCTTGTGAAGGTGAAAAACACGCCGGTCGACCACGAAACCGCGAAGTCGCGTTTCGACCAGATCCGCGCGGTGCTGGGGCGCGGGTAGCTACCCATAAACCGATTTGCTTTTTTCCGGCCGGGGGGTGATAGTCGGGCCATGACCAAATTCCCTCGTGTTGTTGTCGCGGCCTTGTTGTGCACAGGGGCCGCCTGCTTCTTCCCCCACTCGAAGGCCGCTGACGGCGACAAGCCGGCCGATTCCGCCAAGGCCCCGGCCAATACAGACAAGACGGACAAGGACGCGAAGACCGAACTGCGCGCCCTCATCAACAAAATCAACGAAAAGCTTCAATCGGGCAAGAAGGACGAATCGGATTTCCCGGACGAGTTGAAGCAATTCGACGCGATCGTCGACGAACACAAGGGAGAGAAGACCGACGACGTCGCTTCCGTGCTCATGGCAAAGGCGTCGCTTTACATCC
Source organism: Chthoniobacteraceae bacterium (assembly GCA_035550335.1). Classification (GTDB taxonomy): domain Bacteria; phylum Verrucomicrobiota; class Verrucomicrobiia; order Chthoniobacterales; family Chthoniobacteraceae; genus DASZPK01. The sequence continues at coordinate 5,178 of DASZPK010000081.1, forward strand.
AGGTTTTCCAAGACAACGACAAGGCGACGGAAATCCTCAAGACCATCCAGACTGATTACCCCGACACCAAGGCGGGCATGGGAGCTGGCCGGATGATCAATGGCCTCAAGAAGGAAGCAGCCGCGCAGAAAATCCAGAAGTCACTGGTGGCCGGAGCGACATTCCCCGATTTCGAGGACGTGAAGGACCTTGATGGCAAGCCGCTTTCAGTCGCAAATTACAAGGGCAAGACCGTTCTCGTGGACTTCTGGGCCACGTGGTGCGGGCCGTGCGTGGGGGAGATGCCGAATGTCATCAAGACCTACCAGAAATACCACGACAAGGGGTTTGAGATCATCGGCGTGAGTTTGGACCAGGACAAGGACAGCCTTACGAAGTTCATCAAGGACAACAATATGCCGTGGCCCCAGTATTTCGACGGGCAAGGCTGGGACAACAAACTTGCCGCGAAGTACGGCATCCAGTCCATCCCCATGAATTTTCTCATCGATAAGGATGGGAAGATCATCGACAAGGGCCTGCGTGGCGAGGATCTCGACAGCGCTGTGAGCAAGGCTGTCGGGCAGTGACGCCCGGCGGCAGCCCATTCACGCGCTGAGTCCGTCATCGCGCCGGCATGAAAGCCAAGCGTTCGAAGAAGCCGGATTGCATCACGGCGCGCTCCATCGAATTAGTGGATGTGAAAGGCAAAACGCGCATCTTTCTGGACGCAGGCGATGGCAACGGCTTCGCATGCATTTGCCTGTTCGGGGAAAACGGCCGCTCGATCCAGCTTTCCTGCCAGCCCGGCGGATCGATGGCGATTGCGATCCATGACAAGCATTCAGAGGCGACATTTGGGATGTCGGCGCAGGGGGATGCCGGCATCGATATTCGCGACAGGAAGGGATTTCTTGGGACGCTACTCGGCTCCAATAATTTCACCCCCGGCGAGCATCACCTCTCCGTATTCCAAGACGGCCAGCTCGCATGGACAACGAGAAAACGAAAAAAGAAACGCACCACGGAAAAGTGACCGCCGCCGATAAACCGCGTAATTTTCCAATCACCCTTAGAACGGGATGCTGATCAGCTTGATGCCGTCGCCGTGCGGGCGTCCATACCGGGTGTGGCGCTGGGCGGGGTCGTAGCTTTCATCCACCACCACGAAGGAGGAGCCGTCGCCGTATTCCGGCGGCGCAACGGGGCTGAACGCCTGGCCGGGGTTGCCGAGGCGCGCCATCCATTGCAGCGCTCCTTCGCCCTGGCGCGGCTGTTCAATCGGGACGGGGCGGGTCTGGGACTGGCGTTTGATTCTCAGGGTGGCGTTCAGGTCGGACGCGCGCGCGGAAAAGGCAAACGCGAGAGTTGCGAGAATAATGAATGTGGTTTTCATGAGTGACCTTTCGTTGAAAAAAGCAATTTCACGAACTGAATCGAAGCTGCCGCAGGCAAAGGTCGCACACGGTTGCAGCCCATCACGTGGAGGATTTGGCTTGAACCCGGGGGGCGGGAATAATAATCTTATACGGAAGTTGTTTTTAGGAGTCAGCACTCATGGACGAAAACAACGCAACGCAACGCATTCTGCCCGATCCGTCGATTTGCAAGGCCAGGGCCATTGGCGCGATCACCGGGTTTGCCCAGTGCCTCGTGGAGCGCCCGATGGAATGCAGGTATGTGCTTTATTTCGGGGAGGGGAACATCTGCCGGCATCCGCGCTGGAGGGAATTTCCCGCCGGCGACATACCCCCGGAAGGGGTGTAACACAAGCGTTATATAGGCGTGCCGCGGGCGCGGGCGGCTTGCAATCCGGCGGGCAGATGGTTTGGTTTCATCGCGGGACGCTTTTCCCCGGCGCATGAAGAAGACGCAGACCACGGAAACAATCTGGACCATCGGCCATTCCACACGGGGCATTGAGGAATTCATCGGGCTTTTGAAGGCGCATCGCATCGAAACGCTCGCGGATGTGCGTCATTTTCCCGGCTCGAAGCGTTACCCGCATTTCGGCAAGGAGGCGCTCGCCGGCGCGCTGCGCGGGGCGGGGATCGATTACCAGCATTTTCCCGAGCTGGGCGGACGCCGCAAGGTGCTGGCCGATTCGCACAACACCGCGTGGCGCAACGAGGCGTTCCGCGGCTATGCCGATTACATGGAGACGCCGGAGTTTGCCGCCGGCATCGCCCGGCTGCGCGAGGTGGCGTCGCACTCGCGCACCGCGATCATGTGCGCCGAGGCGGTGTGGTGGCGGTGCCACCGGTCGCTCATTGCGGATTGGCTCAAGGCTGAAGGGGTCCAGGTGTTGCACATCATGGATGCGCGCAAGGCGGAGCCGCATCCTTACACGGGCGCGGCGCGGATCGAGCAAGGGAGGCTCACTTACCGCGAACTGCTGTGACGGGATTAAACAATCGAGCGCACCACGCCGCCGTCGACGCGTAGGGCGGCGCCGTTGGTGGCGGAGGCGAGGGGGCTGCAGACGTAGGCGACCATGGCGGCGACTTCGTCGACGGTGGCGAAGCGCTTAAGGAGCGAGCTGGGACGGACGTTCTTGAAAAATTCCTCCTCGATCTTGGCGGTGCTCACGCCTTTGTCGTGCGCCATTTTGCTGACGAAATCGTTCACGCCCTCGGAGCGGGTGGGGCCGGGGAGGACGGAGTTGACGGTGATGCCGGTGCCGGCGGTGGTCTCGGCGAGGCCGCGGGCGATGGCGAGCTGGGCGGTCTTGGTCATGCCGTAATGGATCATCTCGACGGGGATGTTGACGGCGGACTCGCTGGAGATGAAGACGATGCGGCCCCAGTCGCGCTCCCTCATGCCGGGAAGATAGAATCGGCAGAGACGGATGCCGCTGAGGACGTTGATTTCGAAAAAGCGGAGCCAATCCTCGTCGGTGATGGCCTCAAAGGGCTTGGGCTCGTAGATGCCGAGGTTGTTGACGAGGATGTCGACCTCGGGGATCTCGGCGGAGAGGCGCTCGATGTCGGAGGATTTGGAAAGATCGCCGATAAAGGGATAAACAGGCGTTAACGCCCCGTTGTCGGTGATGGTCTTGGCCGCGACTTTCGTGCGGACGGCGGAACGGCCATTGACGATGACGGAGGCGCCTTCATTCGCGAGGGCTTTCGCGATGGCGAAGCCGATGCCGGCGCTGGAACCGCTGACTAATGCGCGCTTGCCTTTGAGCTGGAGGTCCATTTTTGGGGGAATATTACTTTGCGGGCGGATTGAAGATTTCGGCGAAGAAGTCCTTCATGGCCTGCCAGGAACGTTTGTCTGCTTTTTCGTTGTAGGCTGCTCCTTTCGAGTTGTCGCTGCCGGCGTCCTCCCTTGTAAAAGCATGAACCGCGCCGCCGTAGAGGGTGATTTGGTAGTCCACATTGGCCTTGCGCATTTCGTCCTCGACGGCGGCGACCTGCGCGGCGGGGGCGAGGGGGTCGTCGGCGCCGTGGAGGATGAGGACCTTGCATTTGATGTTCTTCGCGTCCTCGGGCGTGGGGGTGTCGAGGCCGCCGTGGAAGCTGACGATGCCGGCGATATCCGCGCCGCTGCGGGCGAGCTCGAGGACGGCGGTGCCGCCGAAGCAATAGCCGATGGCCGCGATGCGGGAGGGGTCGACGTCGGGGTCCTTTTTCAATTGGTCGAGCGCGGCGGTAACGCGGGCGCGGAAGAGGGCGCGGTCGTTTTTGTAGATGCCGGCGACCTTGGCGGCCTCGGCGGCGTTTTGGGGGCGGACGCCCTTGCCGTAGATGTCGGCGACGAAGGCGATGTAGCCAAGCCTGGCGAGCTGCTCGGCGCGGCCTTTCACGTAATCGCCCACGCCCAGCCAGTCATGCACGACGAGGAT
>DASZPK010000082.1:0-7158 GCA_035550335.1 Chthoniobacteraceae bacterium
GGGGTATGAATGGCTTTCAGCGCGCCGTTTTTGCGGCGGCACTTTTTTGCGCTCCCGTTTTTTTGCGGGCCGCCGACCCCGGCCCCGCGAAATACGGGTTTCTCGGGCGGACCGACGACGACCTGGTGAAAGCCGTGCGCCGGGTCGATGCGGCGATCCTCGGCGCGGCGCGCAAGATGGTGGTGAAAGAAGGGGGCGAATGGGACATCGAGGTAACGGTGATCGATTGTTACAAGGGCAGCCTCAAACCGGGCGACAAGGTGCTCATCACCATTTTTGCCGAGGAAGGCCCGAAGCCGGAGGAAGAGACCGGCAATAAAAGGTTCTACTTCCTGACCACCTCGGTGGACAAACCGGCGGCCGGGTTCGCCGGCAGGTTCGACTGCGATTGGACCGATAACGCGCGTTACGAGCGCTACGGCGAGCCGATGCGCAAGGTCCTCAAAAGCATGCCGCAGCGTGAGATCGCAACGCTCGATGCGCTACTCGCCCCCGCGGCGGACAAGGTGGTGGCCAACCCCGAGGCGGACACCGACCCGGGCGTTTTCGTCCCGCCATCCCCGGGGCGTTACCAGACATTGCACACGCTGCTGAGCATGCGCTGGGTATCGCGCGCGGAGCTGCTGCAGAGACGGCGATTCTGGGAGCAATGCGCCGCGACGCACACCGTACCCGCGAGCGGGGTGACGTGCAGCGAGTTCTACGAGGGGATATGCATCACGGACAACGGCGTGTGCCGTTACGACCAGTCGGTGATTTATCAAAACCCGGCCAGCCATCCGGCCTTCACGCCTTTGACGCAGGAGAATTACGACCAGCCGGTGGAAAATCCCGTCTGGAAAACGTGGCTGCCGCCCGTGAATGGCGAGGGCATTTACCGGCGCTTCGTCGGTTTTTCAAAAATGGCGCTGGCAAAGCCGGGCGACACCTCATGGTGCGTGATCACGGAATATTTCGCCGATGGCAAAAGCCACGTCGCTCACTTCTACGTCCCGAGCCGGTTGGAAATCCAGAGCCTCATCGGCGACGCGCGGCGCGACGGCGAGGACATTTCCCAATGGAGCGAATACGACAAGCGCCTGTGGGCGCCGCCGGAGTGGCTCACGCGCGGTTTGAAATACGACCCCGCGATTTTTCCGGCGAATTAACGACCAGTTCCGCATTCTCCACAATCAAAGTGAATTCGCACGCGCATCGAAAAAATCGCAGTCCATCGAAATTATCAAACTGTATTGCGCTTGATGCCGCGGAGGATGGGGACTACGCCTTAAAAGGTATAAGCCCGGCTATATGAAACTGAAAATCGCGTCTGCTTTTCCGCTCCTCGCCGCTCTCGCCACCGCGTTCTCCTTGACCGGCTGCGTCACATCCCGAATGCCCGTCGGTGACAAAATCCCCGCGCTCGACCCGAAAGCGTGGAACGCCAAATGGCGCGCGGGCGATGGCACCGTGATGAGCACGCACGTGAAGGACGCGAAGTTCGGCCTCGTCGAAGTCACCCACCTCAAGGCGTGGACCAAGCCATCGCCTGGCGACCCGCAACGTGACGAGGTCCTCATCCGTATGTTGGGCGATTGGACCATTGCGAATTCGCCCACCGACGGCGGATACAACTTCGAGCGGATCAACCTCGACGCCAACGGCCTGGTCGGTTTCGCCGCCGATGACACTGTTTTCAAGACCCTCATCCGGCGCGGCCTGCTCCCGGGCAGGACCGCCGCCAAGAGCAATACCTGCATCATCGACCATCTCAACAGCCGCGACATCACCCGCCTCAAGGCCGCCGGCATCGACATCCACACCCTGTTCGGCGAAAACCCCGGCACGGTCATGATCCGCGACCGCCGCCCGTGGTGAGCGGTTACTTCGCGAAGCAATCGCGGAAGGAGGTGAGCCGCACGTTCTGCTCCTCGATGAACGTCTTCAGCCCGTCGCTGGCGAGGGTGGCAAGTTCCTCGGCGAAATTGTAGCCCCAGTCGTATTGTTTTTCCGGCGCGGGCTCGCTCCGGGGATGGACGCAAATCTCGGTGACGCCGGGCTTGAGCGAGGAAATGGTCTGGCGGAGCGATTTGTTATTCCAGCGGCCGGCTTCCATCACGCCGAAGAAATGGTCGGTGCTGGAGAGGCCGGAGCCGTTGAGCATGCGGCGGCCGCTGCGGCAGACCATCGAGAGACCCATGCGCTGGATCGAACGGGCGGTGCGCCCCTCGAGGATGGCGGTGACGACTTCCACGTCGCGCTCGTCGGGGTAGCGGATCGCGGCGATGCCGTGCTCCTTCGCGAGGCGGATCACGATTTCGAGGATGGCGGGGAGCGCGTGCAAATGCTGGTGGCTGTCGAGATGGCTGATCTCCAGGCCCGCAGCGCGCGCCTTGGCGAGCTGGGCGCGGAATTCCTTTTCCACCTCGGCCATGACGATTTTCCCGGCGAAATAGCTTTTGATGAACGCGGCGTAGCCGGCGTGAAATTTCCCGTCGCCGTTTACGAGCGAGGGGACTTCGCGCGCGTCGCACACGGGGCGTCCGTCGCACAGCGCGAGATGGAGGCCGACATCAAGCGTTTTTTTTTGAGCCGCGTATTTGGCTGCCTCGTCGAACGCCTCGCCGGTGGCCATGATGCTCGCGGAACTGACCACGCCCTTTTCGTGGCTCTCGATCACGCCGTCGTTGATGCTCTTGCAGAGGCCGAAATCGTCGGCGTTGAAAATCACCTCGCGCGTGCCGTCCACGGGAGCCCTCCAGCGGCGGCGCCAGTAGTAAAACAAATCGCCGAGCAATTGCGGGATCACCTTCGGGCTGCCGAGCGTGGAGACGCCCGCCGTGCGGACATGGTAAAGGAACCCCCGTTCCTGGATGGTGTAGCCGCGCTTGAGGGCCTCGAGCAGCATTTCGGCATCGATGAACGACCCCTCCGAATGCAGCGAGCGCGAGACCACCTCGCGCCGGAAGAGCTTGAACGCAAAATTCGCGTCGCGCACCTTGAGGCCGAACACGGTGCGGAGCAGGGTGTTGTAGCCCCACGATTGGACATCGCGAAAAACGCCCTCGGCGCGCCCGATGCGGAAGCCGATCAAAATATCGGGAACGCTGTCGAGTTCGGCCAGGCAGGCCTCCACGTCCTCGAAGGCGACGGGAATGTCGGAGTCCATGTAGAGGATGTGGTCCATCTTCGCGGCGGCGAATCCGGTCTTGAGCGTGCCGCCGAGCTTGCGGTTGCGCTCGTGGTGGATCACGCGCAGCTCCGGCAATTCCCGGGCAAGCCGGTCCGCCAGCTCTCCGCAGCCGTCGGTGCTGCAATCATCCACGACCACGATCTCGAAGTCCCCCAGCAGCTTTTTCCCGATGGCATGCGTCGAGCGGACTACTTTTTCGATGTTCCCGATCTCATTGTACATCGGGTACACGAACGACAATCTCATCTCTCTGCAACTCACGCGCTTTTCTTCGGCGATGAACTACGGGTTGTAAAGAAATTTGCTACGAATCTTTCGGGGTTACTCTGGAAAGGCCATGCGAGGCTCGAGATGCCTAGTATTTGCCGAGGTAGAGCGCGAGGTCGTCGGCGATGGGGCTGCCGAGGCCGGTCACAAAATCGTATTTCGGCAACGCATCGAACCCGCCGTTGTTTCCCTTGGTAACGTCGCGGAAGAAATAGGCGTAATCCAGCCCGCCCACGACATAGAGCGAGGAGACGACGCTGTCGCCCGGCGCGAATGTATGGAACCCGTTCGCGATGGCGATGAGCGCGGCCCACTGCGGCGCGCCCACGCTCGTGCCGCCGACCTGCACCCAGCCTTTGGGCGAGCCGGTGCTGATGTAAACGGAGAGCCCTGTCTCCGGGTCGGCGACGTAACTCACATCGGGAACGCCCCGGCCTTTTTTCGCATTCCAGCCGTTCTGGTATCCCGGGCGGGGTTCGAACGCGCTGTAACCGCCTCCGCTGCCATCCCACGCCGTTTCCGAAACCACGCCGCCCTGCGCGGTGAGCTTGAGCGTGGTGCCGCCAACGCCGATCACATACGGCGACACGGCAGGCCACATGACGCCCGAGCCGCTGTCGCCCGCGGAGGCGGTGAACCAGACGCCCGGCTTGTTAAAATGACTGTCGTAATAGGTTTCACCGTTGAACTCGGGGCTGCCCCAGCTCATCGACACCTCGTTCGCGCCGAGCGCGACGGCGTAATCGATCGCGCCGAGGAGGTCGTTGAAGCCATCCGATTTTGCCACCACGAGAATGATCTGCGAAGCCGGCGCCGTGGCGTGCGCCCATTCCACGTCGAGCGAAGTTTCCATCGCCCAGCCGTCGTCCACATGGCCCGGCTTGCCCTGCGGGTAAACGATGTTAACGGTTGTTTTCGCGATGCCAAACTGCGTGCAAAAGACATTCAGGTCGTTCTGGATGGTCGGGCTGCCATAGGCGTCGATGATCGCGATCTTCTGCCCCGCGCCGTGCGCGGGCAGCGCATAAAATTGATAGGCCTGCGAGATTTGCGCGGGCGAATAGCCGTGCGGCCCGCCCGCTGCCTGCGGTTCGCCCGGCGCCTGCGGCTTTAGGTGGAAAGAGGGTTTTGCCTTCCATTGCAATTCGGGCGCGTGGCTCGCGGCCGCCATGTCGTCGAGCGGATCGCCGGCCGTGGCGGGGCTGGCGCAAAAAGCCACTGCGGCGACAACCAGCGCCGACTGGATAATTTTTTTTGAAGATAAAGCAATTTTTCCCATGAGCGTCCCGGTATTGGAACCTCCTTTGAGCATAAAATGTTCCCGGGTGCGTGCGAAATTGGCCTGAGAATAGTATTGACCTGCTGTTTAAAGCCTGCGTATTGGATATTAAGTTTATCCAGCAGAATGAGCAGTAGCAGTTCCAACCCGAATCAGGCTCCGCTCGATGCCCTGGCTGATCGCATCCGCGCGGGCATTGAAAAAAAGGGCGTTCACCTCGTCTTCGAGGACGAACTCTCGGTGATCTGGGGATACCAAAACATGAAGCCGGTCCACGAGCGTTCGATGGCCGTCAAAAACTTCGCAAACCTTTACCAGCTCGAGGTGCAGGTGAGCATCTCCGCCAAGATGGCGCTGTTCCGGGGGAAAGCCTTTTCCTGATGCAAGGAGAAAAATGATCCGCTACTTGCGCCGTCTCATCCGCAAACTGCTCCGCAGGCCGCCCGACAGCCGCACCGCGATCCAGCGCTGGCTCGACAAGCCGGACAGGAAGTGGTGATCGCGCGCGGTTAATATATACATTGTATAACAAACCGGGCGCCACCGCAAAGCCGCTTTGTCCCTGAGGGAAAGCCGCCTGGAATATGGGCTTGCCCTGCTATTTCAGGGCGAGCTGGTCGGTGAGGTACGCTTGCATGTACCAGAGCGGGTGACCGGGTTCGCCGGGAACTTCGGAAAGGAATTGCTTGAGGCGCAGCACGGCCTGCGGGCGGGCGCGGATCGCGCCGAGCAGGGCCGGGCGCTGGTCCTTGTCGGCAAGCGCGGCGAAGATCGCGGCGAGCCGCAGCGAGGCATCGGTGGCGATGTCGGCGTGCGCGGTGTCCTCTATCTCTGGAAGCGTGAGGTCGAGCGCGCGTGCCCAATCGTGCGTCTGCCAGGCGACATAGGCGCGGTAGGAGGCGATGTCGGCGGAGTAGCGGCCGTGCGGGAATTCGCGGTCGTAATCGTCGAGCGGTTTCAGCACGCGCTGCGCGTTGAACGGCTCCTGGTGGTAGACGTGCTTCACAGTCACGAAGAAATCCTGGCCCTTTTTTGTGCCGGGGGCTTGCGTGCCGACATACAGCACATGCGGGCGTGAGAGCGCCTGCACCGCGCGCGCGAGCACGAACATCACCGCCTCGCGCTTGGCGCTGTGCGGATATTTTTCGAGAAAGGCGCGCGCTTCTTTTTCCATTTCCTTGTAGTTGCGCGAGGAATAGGTGTAGCCGCCCGGGCCGCCTTGTTCATCCGGCGCCTGGCTGTCGTTGCCATCGTCGCCGCTGTTATTATCGCCATCGGCGCTCCCGCCCTTGTCATCCGCGATGCCGGTCGGCACGGAGATTTGCCGCGCCGCCAGCAGCGCAAGATGCGCGCATGAGACGTAATCCTCCACGGGCTTCATCGCCGGGTCTTTCATCACCTGCTCGACCTCGGCTTCCACGTTGTCGTCGCTAATGCCAAACCGCGGCTGGCCGGTCGTGGGCTCGTGGAAGACGGGTGAATCGTCCCAGATCGTCCGGCCGAGAACATCGATGCGCATTTTGACATACGTTTGCAGCATCTGGGAGGTGATTCCTTTTTCGCGCGCGAAGAGCGCGAGGTCGTCGAGGAAATTGATGCGCGAGACCTCGGCTGTTGTGAGTTGCAACGCGTGCGCCTGCTTCGCGATCTTGTCCACCTCGTCCGCCACGCGCTCGATTTTCCAATCGCGCGATTCGTCGATGAGGGCCACCATCGCCTTGTCAATGGGGTCCCAATCCTTCTGGTCGTCGTTCCACGACGTCTGGTCGGCGGCCGCTCCGAAAACGCCGTAGTCGTCGAATTCGTACGTCTGCGCGGACCCATCCCCAAAGTATTCCCGCCCGCTCGCGTAGCCGGTCTCCGGCATCCCGGGAGCAATGCCGTCCTTGTCCTTTCGCGGTTCCGGGAAGCTCCAGTAGGCGGCCTGCTTCGCCTCGGGCGAATCGGGGCTTTCTGCAAGCAGGCGGTCGTAAATCTCCTTCGACGCCTCGCCCGCTTTTGTCTCGCGCGCGCGGGTTTGCGCGAATTCCGAAAGCGACGCGATTTTTGTCATCGCCTCGAGCGCTTTCAACCGCGCGCTTGCGTCGATGGCGGAGCCAGGGTTTTCGCGCGCGGCGCGCATCCACCAGCGCGAGGCGTGGCGGAGTTCGTCGCGGTCCTCAAGGCTGGGGTCCACATCCTTGAAGCCGAGCGTGGCGCCGTTGTCCCGGCGGGACATCAAATCCTCCGAACCGGAGACCCCGTCGCCCTGCTGCATGAGCCGCGGCGTGCCGCTCATGCCATCGAGCGGGAGGAGGAGCAACCTCCCGCGCGCCCCGGCCCACGCGTCGCCGAGCGCGACGAATTTTTCCGCGCGCACGTTGCCAGCCGGCGCGGCGTTGGCGGCTGCGGTCAGCTTTTCGAGTTTCGCGGCGAAGAGCGAATACTGCGCATCGGTCAT
>DASZPK010000083.1:0-5035 GCA_035550335.1 Chthoniobacteraceae bacterium
GGGCGTGCTGCAGGGAATCGGGTCCAAAACGCTTGTCATATTGGGTCTGCCAATCCGCGCCATACTCCGCCTGGAAACCCTGCTCGCGCTTGTGCTCGGCGTACATTTTTCGCCCGATGAACACGCCACTGATGGCGGTGAAGACCAGGTAAACCACGACAAGCACGAGCACTCTTTGGAAGCGGGTTTGGACCATGATTGAGGCCGCACCTTCCCATTTCCGCCGCCGCAGGAAAAGCACAATCCCAAAATCAGTGGCGGATTCCCCCCATGCCAGCTAGAATGGCGGGATGAAACCAAGAACCATTCTTTGCCTGATGGTCGCGGCGTGCGCTGCGGTGTTCGCGTTCTCCCCGAATCATCTTTCCGCGCAAAACGCGCAAAACGACAATGCAGCCGAAACGGCGGCGATCGCCGCGCTCGTCCAGGATGTGCAGGCCCAGCAAGCCACCGTGGCCGACAACCAGAAACAAATCGACGCCAAGCTGGACGCGATCAACGAATCGCTGCGCCAAGCGCGCATCTACGTGACAAGGGGGGGCAAGTGAAAAAAGACATCCTCATTCTCGCTGTGGCGGCCTTGCTCGCCGGTATTCCCATGCTCCACTCGCAGGATGCCGCGGCGGCCAAGGACCCGGTGCCGATGCTCAAGGCGCTCAAGGCTTCCAACGCCGAGTTGATCGACAAGCAGAAAAAGACGCTAGACACGCTCGACGACATGGCGAAGACAGCCGACCAAGTGCGCATCCTCGCGAAGCGGACCTGAGAGCGCGGCAGCTTTTGTCTTGGCAGATTCCGTGAAACGCGCTTCCATCGCGAGTGGCGCGCTCGTTCATGCGTCATTGCCGTTTCACCCCAAACCCAAAGACACCTTATGGCCCTCACCCGCCAAGTCATCACCTCCCTCAACCGCGACGGCTCCAACCTGCTCGGCGCTTCCCGCATCGCGGTGCGCATCGCTGACGAAAACATCGTCTCCGGTTCGCTCCTCACCGTCGAAAGCAACGAATTCTGCGTCCTCAAGGCGCGCGGCGCCGTGCTCAACGTGTACGAGACCGGCCAGTACGCGATCTCGACTCCCGACAAGCCGTTGCTCGGCTCGATCGCGCAGGGATTTTTCGGCGGCAATTCGCCGTGGGTTTACGAGGTTATTTACATCAATCGCTCGAAGCTCCTGATCCGCAGCCAGGGCACGGCCACCAGCGCCGAGATGGCGGAGATGGCTTACCAGGTTGATTATTACACCCACATCGACACCAAGGAAGCGGCCCTTGCGCTCATCACCCACCTGCCTTTCAACGGCAATGTCATCGACGCCACCGAGGTCGCCGCCTACGCCGGCCCGGCCATCGAACAATCCATCAACCAGATCGTGCAGATCACCCCGATGGAAAACATCAACGAGCGGATCGCCGAAATCCGCGAGGGAGTGAAGGGGCATCTCACGGATTTTCTGGCGACATTCGGAATCCTGCTCAACGATCTCAAAGTCCTCATCATTCCGAAAGATGAGCGGATGCGGGAATTAATCTCGCTCCAGGCCCTCGGCCTCAAGCCCATCGAGGCCGTGCGTTATTATCTCGCGCTGAAGATGGCGGAACGCGGGCTCATCTCCGCGCCGAATGCCGCTGCCGGGCTTCCGTTTTACATCGGCGGGCCGCCCACCGGCTTTTATTCAGTCGGGGTGGATGCCACGAATCCGGTGCCTCCCACCGCGCCGGAACAACGCTGACGTAACGGTAAACGACCATGGCCGACTCCGCTTTCTACCGCACCGGCCCGCTGCAAGAGGTGGCCGTCAATTTGTTTTACGGGTGGGGTTACAACTTCTACCGCAAGGAAAACCAGTTGCGGGCGGACAATCTCCTCATCCGGGAGAAAGTCGGCACACTGCTGGGCTCCGCGCACAAGAGCGTGGAGACTGCCGAGAGCGATTATCGCCGCGAAAACCTGCCGCAGCTCTCCCGCGAAAAACCGCGGCACGATCCCGCGGCCATCGCCGGCGCGCAAATGCTCGAGCGCCTCTCGCATTCCATCGGCGCGCTCCAGGGATTGATCACCGCGCAACCCGTGCCCGAGAACGACCGCATGACGCAACGCCACCGCCAGGAGGCCGAAACGCTCCAGCGCCTCACCGAAAGCGACCAGCAACTCGCCGGCCAGGCCGAGTTGCTCCGCTCGATGCTCGACGGGAAAAACGGCGCGTGGATGATTGAAAACAATTCTTCGTTGCAGGAAGGCGTGAACGCCATCGGCGAAACCCTCCGTGCGCGGCAGATGCTTCTTTTCCCGGCGTAGGGTTTGTTTTACAAAGTTATCGCTACGCCTTCGCCGTCTTCGGCGACTTCACTTCGAGCTTGCGGTAGAGCGTGGCCATGCTGATGCCCAGCATCTTCGCGGCCTTGTCGCGCGAACCGCCGTTGTGCTTGATGGTTTCCTCGATGTAGCGTTTTTCCTGCGCGCCGATGAATTCGTCCAAGGTCTGGCCCACGGGCATGCCGCTGCCGTCGTCCTCGGGCGGATTGTTTGCCTGGCGCACGACGTGCGGCGGGAGGTCGCTGGTGAGAATCACGCCCTCGTCGCACAATGCGCAGGCGCGCTCGATGGCGTTTTCCAATTCGCGCACATTGCCGGGCCAGCGGTACCGGGCGAGGATTTCGAGCGACTTCGGGTCGATCTTCTTCGGCTCGGCGCCGGTCTGGGCGGCGTTTTTTTGGAGGAAATGGTTTACCAAAAGCGGGATGTCCTCGATGCGCTCGCGCAGGGCGGGCATTTCGAGGGGGATGACGGCGAGCCGGTAATACAAGTCCTCGCGGAAACCGCCTTCCTTGATCTTGTCGTGCAGCGCCTCGTTGGTGGCGGCAAGGACGCGGACGTTGATCGGCACGCTCTTGGTGTCGCCCACGCGGCGGATCTGGCGTTCCTGCAAAACGCGCAGGAGCTTGGTTTGCAGCGCCTGCGCCATGGAATTAATTTCATCGAGGAAAATCGTGCCCATCTGCGCTTCCTCGAAAAGCCCCACCTTGTCCTGCACCGCGCCGGTGAACGCGCCTTTTTTGTGGCCGAACAATTCGGATTCGAGCAGGTTCTCGGGCAGCGCGCTGCAATTGATGGCGACAAAAGGCTGGTGCTGGCGCGCGCTGTTGAAATGCAGCGCGCGCGCGACGAGTTCCTTGCCGGTGCCGCTCTCGCCCTGGATCAGGATGGTGCTGTCGGTATCGGCGATTTTCGCGATGAGATTGTAAATATCCTGCATCTTCTCGCTGGTGCCGATGATGTTTTCAAACCGGTAGCGCTCCTTGAGCTCCTTCTTGAGATAAACGTTTTCGCGGACGGCGGACTGGAAATCGAGCGCGCGCTGGATGGTGAGCTGGAGCTCGTCGATCTTGAACGGCTTGGTGATGTAATCGTAAGCGCCGAGTTTCATCGCCTCGACGGCGGTCTCCACGGAAGCGTAGCCGGTGATCATGATCACCACGGGCTGTGGGTTCAGCTCGCGCGTTTCGCGCAGGACATCGAACCCGCCGACCTTCTCCATTTTGATATCGGAGATGACGATTTGCGGCGAAATGCTGGAAAGCGAGTCGATCGCTTTTTGCGCCGAATTGAATGGAAATGCCTGGTGTCCTTTGTCCCGGCAGAGCGTCGAGATCACGTCGACCATGGCCGGTTCATCATCGATTATTACAATACGCGCCATACTGATAACTTATCATTGCATATTTGAGAGACCAAAAGCACTAATTTTCTCATGGAATTGCAGGAAAGTGAGAAAATCCATAGTTTAGCAGGGTTTTGCTGTCTTCCCATATCCCAGGGTGATCGGTGTGCATGACCACGCTGATGACTTCCCGACCATCCTTAAGCGCCGCGCCCACAAGGACTTGCTGCGCCGCGACAGTATAGCCGGTTTTTACGCCGGTGCAGCCGGGATACATCGTGAGAAGTTTGTTGTGGTTCGTGAGGGGAAGCGGGCCGTCGTCGGTGACAAGCGTGTAATCGACCGTGCCGACGATTCTGCGAAAGAGCGGCTGCTGCATGGCGGCGCGGGCGATGAGGGCGAGGTCGTGGGGCGTTGTGTAGTGGTTCTTATTGTGGAGGCCGTGAGGATTTTCGAAATGGCTGGAGGTGGCGCCAAGTTCGCGCGCGCGCAGATTCATCTTGTCGGCGAAGGCGGAGACGCTGCCGGCGTTGTCGCGCGCGAGGACGAGTGCGGCGTCGTTCGCGCTCTTGAGGAGCAGGCCGTAGAGGAGTTGCAGGCGCGTGTATTTTTCGCCGGGCTTTACTTCGATGGCACTCGGTTCGACCTTGGTATCCTCGGGCTGGATGGTGACTGTCTGGTCGAGATTGCCCGCCTCGATGACGAGCAGCGCGGTGAGGATTTTTGTGGTGCTCGCGGGATAAAACAGGTGGTCGGGTTGCTTTTCGTAGAGCGTCTCGCCCGTGAGGCCGTCGATGAGAAATGCGCCTTGCGCGGCGAGGTGGAGTTCATCGTCCGGTGCGGACGAATCGGATTCCGGAGGGGGCGTGGGGGATGGCACGGGCGCCGGCGCCGGTGTGGATTTATGGACTGCCTTTTTTTTCGGGCGTGTGGTCTTCGCATGGGTGGCCGCTCCCGGCAGCGCGAGCGCGGCCAGCAGGGCAAGGATCACCGATGCGTTAGGCGTTCTGGCCATCCACCATCATCCAGTCGATTGGTTTGCGGTAGTCCACGATCTCCTCGTAAACGGAATCGAGCGCGCCTGCGAACGGGAGCGCGATCAAATCCGCGTGCGCGCCCGGTGCGATTTTGCCGAGGACGGATTCCTTCTTCAATGCGCGCGCGGGATTCACGGTGACGGTGGCGAGCAGTTCCTCCGCGCGCAGCCCCGGCTCGATGCGACGAAACTCGCGCATCTCGGCGAACATGTTGAGCGACTCGTTGCTCGCGAGGCTGTCGGTGCCGAGGGAGACATTCACGCCAAGTTCGCGCAGGCGCTGGCATTGGAATTTCCGGTGACCGAAATAGCGGTGGCTCAGCGGGCAATGGACGACG
>DASZPK010000084.1:0-5133 GCA_035550335.1 Chthoniobacteraceae bacterium
AACCACGACGAGGATTGATCCCATGAATCCACGCTCCCGCTCGTGTTGCCTGCCAGCGCCCGCGCTATTTGTTGGGGCGTTTCCTTTTCCTTTTGAAGTTGATGAGAATTTTTTTCCGCTTTGTCGCCCAGAGCGACCGCTTTTCCTCATTCTCCTTGATCTTCTCGAGCATGTTTGAAACCCGCAAAGTGTGCTCGCCGCCCAAGTCCTTGAAAATATCGGCCAATCCCCCGGCTTTTGAATGTGCGTCGATTTTCTCTCTCAATGATCCCTTGGCATCCACGGAGCCGGGAGGGAGCGTGGAAATCTGGATCTGGCCGCCGATGGAAACTGCCTTCATCCAAGTGCCTGTTTCATCCCTGAAGCAAAGATAGCCGCCCGGGAGGATCGTTCGCGGGCCTGGAAGAGAGCCTGTTATACTGTATCTCGCACCCGGTGTCGCCACGGCATCGAAATAATTCGGCCCGTAGAAGTCCGATACCGGATAGTTATCGATGCAGTAACCGTAGCTGATGTTCTGGCAGGGATCGCATACCTCTTTGAGATAAGTCACAGTCCCCATGGATTGGCCGATGGGCGGGGCGTTGATGGTGAGCGTGCCGCCCGGATCAGCCAGCATTTCCAAACACTCGTGGCTGGCGGTGAGCGACCAGTTTTGCTGGTCCACGCGCACAAGCGCATGCGGTTCATTGCGATCGTCAAAATAGTGGTACCCCTCGAGGCTGGGATCGCTAAGTAATGTGCCGATCACTAATTGGATGATTGCGGAATCCTGGGGAACATCCTCGATGCGGGTAAAACAATTGATGTCTGCCTGGTATCCCCACCAACTGGCGAAATTGTTGGTCACCTGTTTTTGCAACGCCGCCGAAACTCGAGTGACCTCATTCAAATCAATGCCGGGATCGGTAGGGACAATCGCTATATTCATTTTGCAGCCTCGCTTTCAACCTCCAGGACTAATGGCCATTGCCAATCGGAGTTGGCAGCGCGGCAGCCGCCGCGGTTCCGCTCTTCAATGCATCCACACTCTGTTGCAAATTCGACAGTTGATTCTGGATTGATTCAAGCGCACTGTTGACATTCGCATTGTTTGCATTCGCCGCGCTTACCGCTTCGGCACCGGTGGCCGCACCCGGACTTACAGCCGTGGAGGGAGCAGTCCTGGCCGCGGTTGATTTGGCAGATGAGGCCGCTGCATTCGTTTTCGGCTCCTGGCTGGTCACGGTCGATGTGGAATTGACCTTCACGGAAGGGAGGATGTTCCCGATTCCATTGCCTATGGTCGTTGTGACCTGGCTGATCATTCCGCTGATCCCCTCGGAAACACTCGGTTGCTTGAAATAGAGCGTCCGCGGCATGCCGTCGACAAACCCGAGATTGAGTTCACGTTTGGTAAAGACGGACCTGTCGAGCTTGAAGCACGCGATCTGGGTCACATCAGGGACGGTAAATACGAGATGGCATCGATTGAGCGGGTAAGTCGTTGTCTTCGACGGGGTGCTCTGCTGCTGTGGGTTCGCGTTCGCAGGTGAACCCGTCGGTTTCGGGGTCGCACTGGCGCCACCCCCACCACCACCATTGGTAGAGCCGCGTGCTGCTCCGGAAGCAGGAGTAGGGCTGGTCGCGGAAGAGTCCATCGCCACGAGAAGCATCTCGATGGTGGTCGGCGGATGATAGAAGATGCCTCCTCCCTGCGGGTTTTGGGCCGGCGCAGCATCAGGAATTTTGTCGTAACTGTACTTGGCCAACGCGCTCTGCGCTCCCTGCGGACGCGGCGCGAGATACATCTTTAAATGCTGGTTTTGCTCCAGTTCATCTTCCACCCTCTGATATTCCGCCTGGTCGAAGGGATCGAACGTATATTTAAACGGCTGCGGGGCATGGCCATTGGTGTCCGCCGTGGCAATTCCATTGATGATCTTTCCCAAATTGACCGCAGTAGTCGCGAGATCATTTACGATGGCAGGCGTCTTGTCTTCGACCGTGTAATTGAGTGTGCTGAGCAGCCCGTTGCCGTCTACGTCTATGTTGTTGAAAAAATCGTCATATGTGGGATTCGGCTTCCAGCGCAGGTAGTAACGGTATCGGCTGTCTGCAACCACCGTGACCGATGCGTCAACGTCGAAACCGCCGCTGGAATCCGGCGTTCCCTCGATTGTAAGCAGTGCCTTGGGAAGCATGTAATACCTTCCGATATGGGCCTTGTCGTTATCCACCGAAGCACCATGGGGATCTTTCCCATTGGGAGTGGATTCCAGGACCGTGCATGCGGATACGCAACATACGGCCAAGCCAATGGCCAATTGCGCTTTAAGAAGTGTGCTGCATGCGTGAAGATGAGTGTTGTGGGCGTGGCGCATGAGCGTTTTACATAGGGAAGCGAATGTAAACGCGCGATAGGATTCGACTAGGTAATACTTCCTGTTTTGCATGGGAAAACCACCCAATTACAGAGGAAATAGCCGGCGCTAAAAAAATATGCCAACCTCACCAACCTGACTCCGAAACGGAAAATAAGCCCGGTGGCTTCACTTACGCCGGCTCGTACGTACCGTGGGTGACGCCAAGTTGTGATTGCGCTTTCAATCGAAGCCAGAGGTTTTCGCCGTCGTTTTCACCGGCAAGAAGCGACTGGTAGGCGCGAATGATCGCGCGTGATTCATCCGCGGATTCCTCCAGCAGCTCGATGCGATAATTGCGCAGGCCGGCGGCTTGGAGGTCGCGGAAGAAGCTCGCGCCGGTCTGGGCGGCTGCGTTGAACAATGTGTTACGGCAGCCGACATCCGCCCGCAGCGGATGCTCGACGCCCACGCGGTCGCGCAGATGGACCCGGTGCTTTTCGCAGGGCCGTCCACAATCGAGGAAGCTCGTCCCCTTCGACATGAACGCGGCAAACACGCAGTGCTCCATGTGAAACATCGGCATGTGCTGGTGAATGGTGAGTTCGAACCACGCGGGCGGCGATTTACGCAGCAGTTCAAGAACCTGGCCAATGTCGAGATCGTAAGAAACGGTGATCCGATCCAGCCCCTTTTGCAGGAGGTAGGCGGCGGTGAGCGGGTTCGCGACGTTCAGGGAAAAGTCGCCGATCTTTTTCAGCGGACTGCCGGCGAAGTAATCGATTGCGCCGAGGTTGCGAATCAAGACGCCATCGGGTACGGCTGATTCGATGAGTTTGAAAAATCCCTGCTCGCCCGCCTTTTGGATGCGGGGCGTCGCGAGCAATATGTCCACGCCGGTTGTCTCCCGGACGAGCGCCACCGCATCCTTGTATCTGCGGATGTCCTCGAAGTCCGTATAAACCGTCCGCACCCCGCAATTGAGCGCTTCCTCCACATGCTCAAGCGTGCGGCAGAGCACCGAAAGGGATGCTTCATTCGCAATCCGGCGTTCCCTGCCAGTGGCTGCGTTCAAAATCTCGACGAGCGGCTTGGGGTTTTCCAAGCGCTTCACTTTCCGCGCTTCATCGAGCTGGTAAACGAGTTCGCGCCGGATGCGGTTCAACTCTCCGATGGGTAGAATCACGCTGTCTTCGATGCCATTCTCCAGTTCACCAAGCGCGTAAATCGTCCCGCCAAAACGCCCGAGATGCTCGCGCAGCCGCTCGTTGGTGAGCGGAGCCGTGCGGGCTTCCTGCAGCGGCATAGCCGAGCGCACGCTGATTCCGCCCGCGGACACCACAAGCGGTTCCCCCACCCTTCCCGCGACGCGCAGGTCGACCCGCTCGCGCCGGCGCGCTTCGACATTTCCGGCGAATGACTTTCTCAGGCGACCGTTTAGCGCGGGGTCGTCCGTTTTCCATACGCGGTCATCCGCCTTGAGCTTTGAAAAATCAACCGCCCCATGTTCAAAAAACAACCGCGTCCCCTTGATCTGCCAGATGCGCCCGCCCTGCTCGGCATTTGTGTCGCCGCCCGTGTCAAACACGACGCCGTCGCCGGGCTTGAGGGGCACTAGCGGTTCGATCTCCACGAAATTCCGTCCGACGCGCACAATGCAGCCCGCGAATGGCCCGCGCTTTTTCCCATGCAACGCCGGGACCAGCTCCTGGTGGTTCACGCCGTGCATCCACCCGGAATAGAGCCCGCGCGAAAAAGTCATCTCAAGGTTGTAACGATCCTCCGCCGTGACCGCGCCTTCGCGATGCTCCAGCGCAGCGTCGATGGCCTTTCGATACACTTGGCACACCGCCGCGACATACTCGGGCGATTTCAACCGCCCTTCGATCTTGAAACTGCGGATACCAAGTTCAATGAGCGTCGGGATCTCATCCACCGCCGCGAGATCCTGCGGCGAAAGCAGGTACCGCTTGTCGTCAAGATCGCGCAGCGCCCCATCGACCACCAGTTCGTACGGCATCCGGCACGCCTGTGCGCATTCACCGCGGTTCGCGCTACGGCGGCCGAGCGATTCGCTCGTAAGGCACTGGCCGGAATACGCAACACACAGCGCGCCATGCACAAACATCTCCAGCGGCAGCGTGGCGTCGAACTTCTCCACTTCGCGCAGCGAAAGCTCGCGCGCCAGCACCACCAGGTCCGCGCCCAGTTCCTTCGCAAACCGCACCCCTTCCGGCGAGGTGATCGTCATTTGCGTGGAGGCATGGATGGGAAGCTCCGGCGTGATTTCCCGGGCGAGCCGCGCCAGGCCGATGTCCTGCACGATGATCGCATCGACGCCTGCACGATTGAGCAGTCGCAGTTGCCCGGCCGCGTCCTCCAGTTCGCCGGTGAAGATGAGCGTATTGAATGCCGCGTATGCCTTCACACCGTGCCCGTGGCAGAATTCCACCATGCCGGGAAGTTCCTCCTCCGTGAAATTATCCGCGCGGATGCGGGCGTTGAACCGCGGCAGGCCGAAATACACGGCGTCCGCGCCATTGGCAACGGCGGCACGCACGCATTCCATGTTTCCGGCGGGCGCAAGCAATTCGGGAGTCTTCTGCATGAGACCGGCAAGTTATCACCACGGGGCGCAAAATCCAGATTCACGGCAAAGAAAACCACCGGCGTGCCCGCGGGCGGCAACCGATGGGTAAAGCGCAAGCGCCAGCGCCAAGTATTGACACTAACCAAAAGCACTGTGACAAGAGTCAGGTCGCGCAGCGATTTGTTCATGCTGGAATCGCCC
>DASZPK010000085.1:0-3837 GCA_035550335.1 Chthoniobacteraceae bacterium
TGCCGAGGTCGGAGCGGATGTGCTCGGTGAGGTAACGCGTTTCAAACGTGGCATCATACCGCATCTCAGCGCGGACGATTTCCTTGATGGAAGCGACGCCGCGCTGCTTGATCTGGCGCAGTTCCCCGGCGGCCAGGGCCATATCAGGCGTGCCCGGGCGGGCCAGCCACGCGGCGAAGACGAACGGTAACGATGTGTGTTTCATCCACTCCGCGCCAAGGTCGAGGTAGTGCCATCTGTTGCCGTGGTCGTTGCGGAAATCGATCGCCTGGTTGCCGATCAAAAGCCGCGCAGCATCCGGGTGACCGCAAACTGTGGAGGAGACATACTCCGGCCGGAGGCCATGGTATTCCGCAAGGATGCAGCGCACGAGATTCGAGCCGGTGAGCGATGCGGCATCGAGCGCCACGGTTTTGACCTTCTTCAATTCCCCCTGGTAGGCGAGGAAAACGCTGTACACCTCTCCCCGCGCCGAAATCGAAACGCCATCCACAATGAGATAATCGGGCTTGCGCAATACCTCGAACGTGGAGACGAGCGCGAGGTCGAGCGCGCCGCGGGCAAGCAAGTCGGCGAGCTTCGCGGGATGATCGAAATGCACCTTCCCCCCGTAGCCGTAAATCAGCGGCTTTGCGTTCAGATACTGGACGCAACCGACGCGGAGTTGTTCGAGACGGGGATACGGACTCAAGCGCACGCGAGTTCCGTGGGGGTTGCGAGCGCGGCGGATGAAGGCTCGCGATGGGTCGAGGCGATGCGCTGGTAATAACTGTTGCGCTGGCGCGGCTCGCGGCCCGCCTCGCGGATGGCGCGCTCGAGCGCGGCGACGGTCTGCTGCTGCGGGGTCTTCGCGCCGGCCATGTGGAAGATTTTTTCCTCCATGATCGTGCCATGCAGGTCGTCCACACCGTAATTGAGCGAGAGTTGCGCCACCGGGAGGCCGAGGCTCACCCAATACGCGGTGATGTGGTCGAAATTATCGAGGTAGATGCGGCTCACGGCGAGGTTGCGCAATTCCTCCAGCCCGCTCGTGTGCCCGATGTGCTGGAGTTCCGGCCGCGCGCCCGAGGGCTCGAAGGCGAACGGTATAAACCCTGTAAAACCGGCGGTCGTGTCCTGCAATTCGCGCAGGCGGCGCAGGTGGTCGACGCGGTGCTCCGGTTTTTCATTGTGGCCGTAGAGCATGGTGCAGGTGCTGCGCTCGCCCATCTCGTGCCACGTGCGGTGGACTTCAAGCCATTCCTCGGCGTTTTCCTTGCCGCGGCAAATTTGGTCGCGCACCACGGGATCGAAAATCTCCGCGCCGCCGCCGGTGAGCGAATTGAGCCCCGCCGCGCGCAACGCCTCCAGCGTCTCGCGGATCGATGCCTTGAAAACACGCTGGGCGAAATGCCTGATCTCGATTGCGGTGAATGCCTTGATGTGCAGGTTCGGATCGAGCGCGCGCAGGCTCCGGATCAATTCCAAATACCACTCCGCCTTGAGCGAGGGATGCAGCCCGCCGACCATGTGAATCTCCGTGACCCCCTCCCCCAGCGCCGTCTTCACCGCCGCGAGGATCTCAGGCGTTGTCATCTCGAACGCATGCGCGTCGCGCTTCCGCGCCCCAAATGCGCAAAACTGGCACGAGAGCAGGCAGATGTTCGAGTAATTGATATACCGGTTGAGGATATACGTGGCGACGTTGCCGTTTTTGCGCTCGCGGATCAGGTTCGCGATGGCGCCGATGCCGTTCAAATTGGGCGAGGTGTAGAGCAGGAGGGCATCGGCATCCGAAATGCGCTGGCCGTCGCGCACCTTGTTGTAAATCGGCCTGAGGCTGTTGGATATGAGAGCCGGGATCATCAGCTTGTGAATATTTTCACATGAATTGTTGTCATACTTGAATCGAAAAGCAAGCTGCCAATGTCATCGTGCCACCCATTTCCGCGATTGCAGGTTTGAATTGTAAATCCCGTTGTGAATTGCGCGCCGTTATGTTTGTTTCTCAGCGAGAGCAGATTTTGAATCACCCCTTATTGCATGACTGACGACCCGCCCCCCGGCGATAATCCCTCCTGCCCGGCCCCGGACCAGGACATGCTCTGGATGGAGAAGGTGAAGCAGGGCGACCAGGAGGCGTTCCGCGAGTTGATCGAGACCCACCAGGCGCGCGTGATCGGCACGGTTGCCAAGATGCTCGGCGACGACACCGATTCCGAGGACATCGCGCAGCAGGTGTTCATCCGCGTCTGGAACTCCGCCGCACGCTACCAGCCCACTGCGAAGTTCACCACGTGGCTTTTCAAAATCACACGCAACCTCGTCTTCAACGAACTGCGCCGGCGCAAGCGACACCCCGCCACGCACCTCGAGCAGCATGAGGAGGAGCATGCATTCCAGACACCCGATCCGAATCCCTCCTCGCCCGCCACGAACCTGCTCGACGGCGAGTTGCAGGAAGCGATCCAGCGCGCCATCGATTCGCTGCCGGAAGCGCAGCGCATGGCGATCATCCTGCGGCGTTACGAGGAGATGTCCTACGAGGAAATCGCCGACGTGCTGAAACTCTCGGTCCCCGCGGTAAAAAGCATCCTCTTCCGCGCCCGCGCCGACCTGCGCGAGCGGCTGCAGAAATATCTCAAGGATTAGGCCGTCCGTGCGACCGCTTTTCTCCCGCGGAGGTGCATGACCAGCAGAATGACGCAGATGGCGGCAACTGCAAGCAATGCGCCGCCGATCAGCGGGCGGTAAGTGAGCCATGCGATCGCAACCGTCACCGCTGTGATTATCAGCGAAAGCAGGAACGATGCGACCGCGAAGCCGAAGTCGACGATTCCGCCGAGGATGGGGATGAAATCAACCAGCGCCCTCGCGGGGAGGGTGAACATCATGAACCCGAAGTTCAGGAGCAACAGCCCCGCCGCGCGGAGCACCCATGTCAGTATCTTGTTGTTGGTCTCGGCATGCTGGAACATCGCCGCGGCATCCACGTCGCCCTGCTCGACCAGCAGGAGGTCGCGCCCCGCATGGGTCGGATAGGGCGCGAATGTGTCGCCGGTTTGCATCGCCACGATGCTGAACGTGCCGGTGTTTAACACCGTAAAACGCACCATATGGTCCCCAACCTCGGGCGATCCGGGATTCGCCCCGAAATAGAACGCGTCGTTGTAAAGCTGCGCCTTCCGCCCGGGTTGGACGACCGGAGCAGGCATCGCGCCATCGAGCGGCAGCGCGACATCGCCAGGCATCTTCGCAATCACCTGCACGGGAAGCTTGAACACACCGAATGTCGCATTTTGCGCGGTGGTGGTGAATGAATCGGCCAGCATCCGCGAGGGATTGGTGTGCCCGTTCGGTTGTTGGAACGAGGAAGAGTCGATCAAACTGGTGTCCCACGTTTTGTCGTAGGTATAGGTGGTGTCGTTTTGCCCATCTTTGTGCTTGCTCTCCTTCCACTGGTACATCGACACCTCGCGCTTGAGCCGCAGGGCCTTGGCCGACACCTTGAACATGGGATCGCCAAGCTCCTCGCCGGTGAGCGCCGCGCCCGTGACGTGCACGAGCTTGTGGTCGTTGCCTGCGTCCACGGTGTCCGCGGAAGCCGCCACAACGGCGGCCTGCCCCTCTTTCAAGCTCTGCGCCGTTTTGACCGCGCGCCCTTCGTTCCAGAAAAGCAGCACCACCCCGCCTGGCACAAGGAGTAGCGCGAAAAGGGCACCGAACAATGAACCGACAATTTTGCCGCCAAACATGCAGGCATTCAACCAAACGGCGGGTGTTTTACAAGTTCAGATGCACCTCGTCCCGGCCGGCTTCGCCAATGAGTTTCCATTTCCCTTCGGTGCCGTCGTAGTC
>DASZPK010000086.1:0-2748 GCA_035550335.1 Chthoniobacteraceae bacterium
GTTTTCGCGCGGCGGTCGGCCCGGAGGTCCGACCCTACCGGTCGCCAGCGGAAATTTCTTTGAGAATGGTTTTAAATACGCAGTTGCACACTGCCCAAAAAGACGCATAAACTTTGCGTCATGGTTCAAA
This sequence comes from Chthoniobacteraceae bacterium, assembly GCA_035550335.1. Classification (GTDB taxonomy): domain Bacteria; phylum Verrucomicrobiota; class Verrucomicrobiia; order Chthoniobacterales; family Chthoniobacteraceae; genus DASZPK01. The sequence continues at coordinate 131 of DASZPK010000086.1, forward strand.
AAACCATCACCACTCCCGCCGTGAAGGGTGGGGACATTGATGTAAAGCGGAAAACTTGCGTGCAGGCCTTTCGCTGGATGCTGCTCGCCCGGATTTCCGAGGAAAAATATGCGAGCCTCTACCGCGGGGGAAAAATCTTCGGCGGCGTCTTCATCGGCAAGGGGCAGGAGGCGGTGAGCGTCGCGCTCGGGATGTCGCTCCGCAAGGGGGATGTCTTCGCCCCGCTCATCCGCGACCAGGCGGCGCGCCTCGCGTTCGGCGAATCGCTCCTCGACTCCACGCGCACTTATCTCGGCTCGCGCCTCGGCCCGATGCGCGGGCGCGACGGCAACGTCCACCGCGGGCGTCCGCGCGAGGGCTTGCTCCCGATGATCAGCCATCTCGGCGCAATGATCTCCCCCGTGAACGGCATTCTTTTCGCGCGCAAAATGCGGGGCGCGACCGGCAGCGTGGGCGCCACGTGCATCGGCGATGGCGGCACCTCCACCGGCGCGTTCCACGAGGGGATGAACCAGGCCGCGGTGGAAAAATTGCCGCTCGTCGTGATCGTGGCCAACAACCAGTACGCCTATTCCACTCCCACCTCGAAACAATTTGCCTGCAAGGACCTCATCGACAAAGCCGCCGGCTACGGCGTGACCGGCCACGCGCTCGACGGCACGAATCTCCAGGCCTGCCTCGATGTCGTGGGCGGCGCGGTGCAACTCGCGCGCGACGGCGGCGGCCCGCAGATGGTCGTGGCCGATATCCTCCGGCTCTGCGGCCACGGCGAGCACGACGACGCGCATTACATCGATTCGGGATTGAAGGAATCCGCGCTCGGGCAGGATTGCCTCGCGCTCGCGGAGAATTACCTGCTCGAGCAGGCATGGGCCGATTCCGCCGACATCGAGCTCTGGCGCAATGAAGCGATGCAGCAGGTCGAGGAGGCCGTCGCCACCGTGCAACGCGAACCCGCGCCCGACCCCGGCGAGGAGGATTGGTGCGCGCTCTCCACGCGCCACCTCAGCGAGGGTTACATCGAGGAATAATCGAGGAGTAATCGAAGAATAATGAGCATCACCTATCTCGAAGCCATTCGCGAAGCGCAGGCCAGGGCGCTGGCCGACGACCCGCGCGTTTACATTTACGGGCAGGATGTCGGCGATTTCGGCGGCGCGTTCAAGGCCACGAAAAATCTCGCGAAGGAATTTCCCGGGCGCGTGATCGACGCGCCGATCAGCGAGGATGCCATCGTCGGTTCCGCCATCGGCGCGGCCATCGAGGGGATGCGGCCGATCATCGAGATGCAGTTCGCCGATTTCTCCACCGCCGGTTTCAACCAGATCGTGAACCACGCCGCCACGCTCCATTGGCGCACGCAAGTTCCCTGCCCGATCACGATCCGCCTCCCAAGCGGCGGCACGGCGGGCAGCGGGCCGTTCCACAGCCAGAGCATGGAAGCGCTCTACGCGACTTATCCCGGGCTTATCGTGATGACCCCCGCGACCGTCGAGGACGCCTACAGCATGCTGCTCGACGCCGTGGCGATCGACGACCCCGTCATTTTCTGCGAGCACAAATATCTCTACTACCATTTGAAAGCCGACGCGCTCCCGACCGAGGCGATGCCCACCGGCAAGGCGCGCATCGCGCGCGCAGGGCGCGACATGACGATCGTGACCTACAGCGCGATGGTGCACGAAGCGCTCGCGATGGCCGAGGAACTCGCCACCGAGGGAATCGATGTCGAGGTCGTGGACCTGCGCTCCATCAAACCGCTCGACACCGACACCGTGCTCGCCTCCGTCGCGCGCACCGGCCGTCTCCTCGCCGTGGGCGAAGCGTGGCCGTGGGGCGGCGTGACTGCGGAAGTCGTCGCGCGCGTGGCCGCCGAGGGCTTCGGCCTGCTCGACGCCCCGCCGATGCGCCTCAACGCCCGCGAAACCCCCGTGCCTTTCCACCCGAATTTATGGGGCACGCACCGCCCCACCGCCATGAGCATCGCCTCCGCCGCGCGGAAACTTTTGAGCTATTGATCCACCAAGGCGCGCATTTCACTTTCCACTCTCACTTTCACTTCCCATGCCCCTAGTCCCCATCATCATGCCCCAGCTCGGTGAATCGATCGCCGAGGCCACCGTCGTCAGCATCGCGGTCAAAATCGGCGATGAAGTCCAGGCCGACCAGGACGTGATGGAAGTGGAAACCAACAAGGCCGTGATGGGCGTCACCTCCCCCTGCCCCGGCAAGGTGAAGGAAATCCTCGTCGAATTGCAGCAAAGCTACCAGGTCGGCGCGGTGCTCGGTTACCTCGATGTGACTGTCGAGGACGCCGCGCGTTTCGGCTTCGACACGCCCGCGCCGGAGTCGAAAACCGTGGAAGCCAATGGCGAAACCGCCGCGCACCAGCCCGCCACCTCCACCGCGAAAAAAGGCGTGCAGCCGACCGTCGGCGGCCTGCCCGTCCCCGCGCACGCCGCGGGCGCGAGCTACCTCTCGCCGCGCATGAAGGCGCGCATGCACGAGCTTGGCCTCCACGCCGCCGACCTCTCCGGCGTCGCCGGCAGCGGCGCGGCGGGGCGCGTGACCATCGAGGATTTCGAAAAATTCATCTCCCACCTCGAAAAGCAAAAAAT
>DASZPK010000087.1:0-1563 GCA_035550335.1 Chthoniobacteraceae bacterium
ACGTTTCCGTGTGCGTCGCGTCGAGTTTCCAGAGCTTGCGAATGAATCCTGTCGAGCCGCCGCTCACCTCCAGTTGCATTACATCCTTGCGCGGGCGCGTGAGCGTCGCTTCCGCGAAGCCGCCGCCGATTTTCGTCCACCCGAAATGATACGTCGCGGTCAGCGGCGGCGGCGGGGGAAAAGGTCCCGGGTCCGGCGGCGAAATCTTCTGCTGCCAGTTCGTCGAATTCGGGAGGTCCGAATCCGCGGCAGGCGCCGGCGAAGCGACAGGCGTGGGCAGGCCCGTGGGCGGCGCCCCCCATGCGAGCGCCGGAATACACACCAAAGCCAGTGCGAGACGCTTCACGAGTTTTGCGGCCGCACACGCTCGATGGAATCCGCCGGCAGCCACTCCTTGTCGCTGTCGGTCAGCCTGCAATAAACCCACGCTCCCCGTTGCTCCAGGATCCAAACGCGCGACCCGGCGGGGAGCGTCGCGGTAAGCGTCGATTCGCCCGTCGGCGCCGAGCGCGCCTGGGTCGATTTCGCGGTCACGATCGCCAGCGCGTCATTCTTCGCGATCTGGGATATGGCGAAGAGCGAATACCCAAGCACCGCCACGCCGCAAATCGCCGCAAGCACCGGCCCCGTTTTTCCCGCGCGCGTGAGCCAGAGCGCCGCCAGCGCAAAAATCGCCACCCATACCCCAACCGCCGCCGCCCAGCCGTAGGTGGTCGCGCTGAAATTCATGACGGCATCGTCGCGCCAGTTCCGCTCAGCGATCCTTGCCCCGCTCTGCGCGCGCGCGTAGGCGAGGTTTGCCTCGATCTCGGGATTGCCGGGGGAAAGGGAAAGCGCACGCTCGTAATTCAGGATGGCCGGCCCGTATTTTTCAAGCCGAAACTCCGTATTGCCGAGATTGTAAAACAACTGCGGGCTGTAATGCCCCCCGCGCGCCACCGACTCGTAGAGCCGCTCCGCATCGGAATACTTTGCCTGGTCGTACGCCTGCCCCGCCTGGTCGAAATCCGCCTGGAAATCGCCCGCGCGCGCTTGCGTAAACGGAAACAGCGCGCACATCATCGCAATGATTCCCGCCGCAAATTTATTCGCTCGCATCTTGAAATTTCCTCAATGTTTGCAAAACCTCCTGGCGCCGGGCATCGCTCACCCCGCCACGCCCGCTCGTCACCCCCGCATACCGCAACTCCCCCTGCGCATCGAAAATCGCCTGCACCGCCGCGCGCGTCTCCTCGTCCTCCGGCAGCGCCGCGATCGCTTCCCCAGGCCCGATGCTCTCCGGCGCGCGCCCCGACACCCGCGCCGCCGCGATCTGGATGAAGCGCCCCGCCGCATCGTAAAACTCCGCGGGCGGCGTATCGCTCTTCCGCAACACCGCCATCAGCCCGTTCTGCTCGCGCCGCCACTCCGCGAGCTGTTTCGCCAGCAAATCGCGCGCTTTTTTGCGCCGCGCCTGCACCAGCGCAAACACCGCGAGCGCCAGCGCCGGCGCTCCCTGCGCCTCCCAAAACACCGGCTCCTTGAAAATCGGCGTGAACGCGGCGCCCCACTGCGGCGCGCCCG
>DASZPK010000088.1:0-2648 GCA_035550335.1 Chthoniobacteraceae bacterium
CCGGGGCACCGAGGGTGGTATCCATATCCTTGTAACGCATATGCAGGCCTGCCGCTGCGCAAAGGACGCTCTGCTCCAAGCTCGGCTGGTAGATGGTGTCGGAGCCGATGCTGACTTGCCCGGCGTCGTCCCATGCGACGAAGGAGGCGCCTTCGCAGAGGATGTTGTAGGTGCGCGCGAGCGTGATGGCTTGCTCCTTGTCGCCAGCGGCGATGAGGGTCTCGATGCGGGCGCGGATGCAGAGCAGGAGGACGGCGCGGTTGTTCACGGCGAGCGGGGTGATGCGCAGGGTGTGGGCGGAGCCGTCGGGCAATGAGCCGCTGAAGGTGATGGAGGCGGCGTGATTTTTGGACCATGCGGAGATGTCGATAATCTCATTCGAGAACAAATCAGGGACGGTTCCGGAGGCGAGTTCCCAGTTGCCGCTTCCCTCGCTGATGCCGGTGAGAACAGGGCGGCGCAGACGCGCGCCGAGGCGGGCGACCATGCCGGCGATGTCGTCGTTCGGCGTTTGCAGGAAACATTGGCCGCGCTGGCGAGAGGCGAGCTGCTTGAGGAAGGCGTCGTTCACGGCGGTGTCGATGCCGAAGGTGTGGACTTTCAAGCCCGGGCGCGCGGCCATGCAATCGAGCACTCCTTTTTCGTTGCCGACCTGGCCGTCGGTGAGGAGGAGGATGCTGGCGTTGCGGTCGGGCGAATGGATGTCGACTTTTTCGAGGACGTGGCGCAGGGCGGGGAGCAGTACGGTGCCGCCGGCGACGCCGAGGCGCTCGATGTTTTTGAAAGCTTTTTCGCGCGCGATGGCGGCGGGCGACATGGGGACCTCGGCAAAATCGCAAAAATTCGACTCGAAAAAGGTGATCCATGCGCGGTCGCCGGGACCGAGGAGGCGGATGAAGGCCTTGAGCGCCTCGCAGGTTTTCACCCATTTTGCGCCCTGCATGCTGCCGGAGCGGTCGAGGAGGAAATAGAAATCCTGCTCGTAATCGTCGCTCGCTTTTTCAATCGCGGGGGCGCGCAGTTGGACGAGGGCGTAGGTGGCGTCGTTCTCGCGGTAGGTCCATGCGAGAGGCGTGGGCGCGGCGATGGCGGGCTCGTTCCAGCGGAGGACGAAATCGCGGTCGGGGACGGCGGAGCCATCTGCCAGGCCGGCGAGGTACGCGGTGTCGGATTCGCGGAGGAACATCCTGTGCGTGGGCGAAGCGATGGTCGCGAGGTCGGCGATGGAACGGTCGATGCGGCCATTGATGCAGAAATAGGCGGCGTCGGGATGCAGCGCGTCGATGCGCGGAGGCGAGATGCGGGAGGCGTCGGGGACCTGGTCGGTGTCGTCCGCGGTGCCCGCGCCAGTGAGGTCGCGCAGCAGGGGCTTGCCGGGGATGTAGCGCACACCGGGGCAGACGGGGACGCGGATGGAGAGCTGGCTGGCGGGGTCGCGCTCGACGGTTTGGAAATATGCGAAGCGCATCACGACGACATCGCCGGGCTGGATGTTGCCGAGCGTGAGCGTGAAGAAATTGTCGCGCACGGTCTCGACGAGCGCGGCGCGGCGGCCCTCGGCTTTTTTCTGCTCGTAGACCTCGCGCGCGGCTTTTTCCTCCTCCACGCGGGCGCGGATGACGCGATCGTTCACGTGCATCTCGCAACGGTGGACGGTGGCGCCGGCGGGGAGCGGGAAGGAATAGAGGCACTCGAGCGGCTTTTCGGCGGACTGGTAAAAAACCTGGTCGATTTCAACCTCGACGACGTCGCCGCAGACATCGAACCGGCACTCAACGCCCTTGAGCGGGAGGTGAAGCTGGGTTTTTTCGAGCCATGCGACAAGGCCGAATGGCGGTTGTTTTCCGGAGAGCGGGGTGACGGGGCGGATGGTGCTCATGGTTGTTTATCTTTGTTTAACGGGAGTTTTTTCGTGTGCGTTGAGAATGGAAAGGATGGCGAGGCGCTGCCCGGCGGAGAGCGTTGCGCCGGTGCGGGAGACGAGCATGAAATCGGCGTCGAGGGGAATCATGCGCCAGAGTTCGTCGCCGGCACCGGTACTGGTGGCGGTTGGGAAATGGAATGCAGGCTGGGTGCGTTTCGATTCGGCGAGGCCGCGTTTTTGCACTTCGCGCAGTTCCGGGATGGAACGGCCGAAGAGGAGTTCGCGGATACGGCGCAGCGGGAGGCCCTGCGATTGGAGGATGCGGATGGCGACGAGCTGGAGGCGGTGTTTTTCGGTGAAGCCGTCGCCGCCGCGTTCGGGCGCGTCGAGGAGGCCGATGGTGCGGTAGTAGCGGATGTTGCGCTCGGTGACCTCCTCTCCTGCCTGGCCGCTGGCGGGGGTGATGCCGTGCCCGGCGCACCATTGGTTTACGGCGGCTGCGAGGTCGGAGATGGAGTAGGATTCATTCACGGCTTCACAAATACAGTATGACAGTGTTACTGTCAACCGCTTTTTTGACGACGGCATTTCGTTGACATGGCTGCGTGGCCGGTGATATGGGCTGGCGTTATCATGAAAACATTCCTCCCCCGGGTTTTGTTGACTGTGTTGCTGGGCTTTCTTGTTGCCGGAACCACACCCGGGCTGCGCGCAGGGACGCCCAATACGGTGGACGGCCTGCGCAAGGCCATCACCTCAACCCCCTATACGTGGGAACACGGTC
>DASZPK010000089.1:0-17429 GCA_035550335.1 Chthoniobacteraceae bacterium
ATGGTGACGATGTTCGGGTGGTTCAGCGCCGCGAGCGCCTGTGCCTCGCGGGTGAAACGCGCCGCGAATTTTTCGTCGTTCACCCGCTCCGGCGCGAGGAGCTTGAGCGCGACGAGGCGGTTGAGCGATTTCTGCCGCGCCTTGTAAACCACCCCCATCCCGCCCCGCCCGAGGCATTCGAGAATTTCGAGCTGCGGGAAATGCGGCGCGATCTGCTCCGGCGGCAGCGGCGGCTGGGCGGAGATCGATTCAGCGCCCGTACCGGTGCCGGCGGTCACGGTCCCGGTGCCCGCTTGCAGCAGGCAATCGGGGCAAAGGCCCATCGGGGCGTCGGGGGCGAGCGGCTTGCCGCAGGTGGGGCAATATTTTTCGGGAGAGGTCATGTCTATCCCCTTGAAGCGGGGAAGCGGCACGGATGTTACACGTTTCCGTAAAAATTTATAGCGCTCTGATTCGGCAAAACTCGTTCACGAAACGTTGTAGAGTGCGCTGTCCCCAGCGCAGGAGTTGCACGCGGCCACGAAATTTCCCCGGCCACGTCCAACGCCTCCGCTGGGGACCCATTCGGCAAGCTCAGGGCAGGCTTCGGACTCCACAACTTTCCCGGCTGTGTGTTTTTTTACGCGGAAAGAATCCGGCGCAGCGAATTCAGCTCGTCCGCGATTTCCGATTCATCGGCGACGGTGTGGCCGATTTCCTCGCGCAGCACCAGGCGATAGCGTTTGCGCAACCGGTGCACGGCCCCCCGCACCGCCTCGCCGCTCATCCCCAATTCCGCAGCCAGCTCCGTGTAGGGCACGGCGCTCTTGTCACCCGTGATCGCAAACCGCAACGCCGCGAACATCGCACCGCGCCCGGAGCTTTCGTATTCGGCGCTGAGCCGCAGCATCACCGCATCGAGCAGCGTGAGCGCCCAGCGGCGCTCGAAGAGTTGCTCGGGCGTCACCCTTTCCACCGGCTCGAATTGGTAACGCTCCTCCGCCGCCTGCGCATCGAGCGAGATCGTGCGGGCGCGGTTGCGTTTCTGCGCCGAGGCATGGTCGCGCTCATCGGCGAGATAATTTTTCATCGACGCCAGCATGAACGCGCGGAACCTCCCCTTCGCCTGCTCCACCCCGGCGAGCGAACGCAATTTCAGCAGCTTCTCGAAAAACCCCTGCGTCGCATCCTCCGCATCGTGCGGGTCAAACCCATGCCGGCGCGCATAAGCGTAAAGCGGATACCAATACGCCTGGCAAAGCTCCGCGAGCGCAGCCTGCGCGCGCGTGGTGTCGCTACGCCCCGCGCGCAACACCACCGACCAGCGCGTCGTTACGAAAAGCGGCTGGGCGTTGGCTTCGGGGGATTCGGAGGGTGGCTTGGATTCCGGCATGGGCGCCACCCATGAAATAGGAAATCGCGCGGGGATGTTACAGACAAAAGGGGGAAGCACCGCGCCGCGCGTCGGTGCGCGAAATTTATTTGCCGGCTGGCGTGACCTCAAACGTGACGGGATTGCTGGTGATGATCATTTGCTCGCCGCTATCGGAGACGGGCGGATCGCGGACGATGACCGCGAGCGTGTGTTTGCCAACCGTCAACGCGAGCCCGTGGCCGGGCGTGCCGGTCTGCCAGTTCTTGTCGGGCGCGACCGGGATGTCGTCGTATTCGCGCCCGGGCGGGAGCGTGGAGCCCTTGTATTCCGCATCGCCGGCCCAGTGGTACGTTTGCCCATCGAACTGCAACTGCCAGGCCACCGCGGCTTGCGCGATGCTCGCCGCCCCCGTGCCCGTATTGCGGATGTCGGCAAAAAATCGGGGTGTGATGCCTTCGCGGCATTTCGCATACACGCCGCGCAGGCGGACCTGCACGCCATTGACCGCCGGCCCCCACGGCCAGCCTTGCAAAACCAGGCTCAACTCCCGATGCCCCTTCCAGCCGGTGACTTCCCATGAGAAAGCGGGTACGGCGCGCGCGGTGATCTCGGTGAGGATGAGAGACGCACTCGGGATTTTTGCCCATTCAGGGATGACAGGCATCGGGGTGTTGAATTCACTGACTTCCTCACAGCCTTCCATCGGGGAGGGCTTTGCGGCGGGACTATAGGAAAGCCCTGCCACGGGGTGGCTCTCAAGCATCTGCCTCACCGCCTGCCCGACGGTCAATTCATCACTCATGACGGGCGCATACTGAAATCCGAACACCGAACCGGATTTCGGGCAAATCACAATGCCGGCGTCCACCTTGCTCCATGCATAAGGCGTGTCCCTGGTGATGCCGTCGAGCAATTCCCCGGCTGAATTCGCCTGGAAATGCCAGGTGTACCAACGCTTGTCAAACGGGGCGTCGAGCGGCTTGCCCGCGTCGGCATCCTTCTGCGCGAGGTCGAGGCGCTTCGCTTCCATGACCGAAAGCGGGTGGTGTTTTGCGGCGTCCTTCAGCGCGGAGAGCGCGTCGCGCAGGTTGATGCTGCCGTCGGCCTCGTCCACGTCGGGCTCCTCCAGGGAGACATTCAAGCCGTACCGCTGCCGGAGGATGAGTTGCACGGCGTCCTGCATGGTCTCCAGTTCGAGGTCCACGTCGACGGGGCCCTTCCCGAGCTGCGGTGCGGCAAGGGATTGCGCGGGGGTGGCGTCCGGCGGGGAAGGCAGTGGATAGGGGGCATCGCGGTACTGTGGCAGGCTGTGTTCCGGCGTCGTTGCGTCGCTGTAAACGACCCCGCCGGCGATCCGGGCATGCCGGTGCCAGGTCCACGTTCCGAAAATGATAAACACTGTGAGACAACCAAGCGCCGTGCCGTACCCGAGGCGTCTGCGGGAAATGACACCGAGGATGACCGCGAGAAAAAGCGACAGCGCTGCGAAGTACGTTATGGCATTCTCCGCGCGCGGGGCAAGCGCGAGCAGCAGCGGAGTGCCAAGCAGGCCCGCCAGGAACAGGCCGAGGGAGAGGGTCGCCATGGGTGAGGGCGGTAACGATTGCGCCGGGGGGGATTTTGCGGCTGCGCTGGCCTGCGCGGCATTCACGGCGCGCCAGACGCGCCGGGCGATGAGGTAATCCGCCCCGATTGCCGTAAGGATGGAAATTGCGGGGACGATTCCCGTTTCATATTCGGTGTATAACCCGTGGTCGGTGTAGGGCAAAAAGATCAGTTCGCGAATCAAGTTTGCGGAAATGAACCAAAACCACGCCATCAGGGCATCCAGCGCCAGCAGCGGGAAGAACAACCCGTCAAACACCGCCAGCCACATGCCGTAAAGCCGCCCCCGCGAGTGTCGGATTTGCGGGATGGCGACACAGCCGAGGATGGTTGCGAGGAATGGGCTGATGAATGCCAGCAATGCCAGTGGCAAAAAAAACACCTGGGCAAAGTACGCCACCTCGGAATCGCGGCTGAGGGAGACCGTGACGGGGCCCGTAAACTTCTGTCCTCCCACCATAACCGAGTAACCTCCCGATGGCGCAGGCGACTGGCCGGGCTGGGAGGCGGCGGGGGTGATAACCGGATGCGGGTCAGGTGAGGACAGGGCGGCATAGATCAACACGAGCGAAATCACGAAAAGCGGGATGAAGCACGCGCCGGCGATGGCGGTGCGCGAGAAGCGCGACCGCGACAATGGTGGCGACGGGCTGCCGGACGGCTCATTTTCCAGCAGCTCGATGTGATAGCTGATGATCTTGTATTCGCCGTTCGCCTGCAAGGCGCTGCTCGCGGATTCCACTGCCGTGCGATGGCTGTCGAAGGACGTTTCGTAAACGACATCCATGAACGACCTGTCAGGGGTAACTTGAAGGGAACGCGTCTTGCGGGTCAGGGCTTTTCCCAGCGGACGCAGGACCTTCTCCATCCGGGCCACCCATTCCTCCTTGCTGTTGGCACGTTGGAACATGGGCGCGGCAGCTTCCCAGGCTTGCGCATAATTCCCATGGTCCATTGCCATCCAGAACTCCATGGCGGATTGTTGACTCGGATTTTTTACCGGGGCAAAAGGCTCATTGCTGTTCCGCCGCAAGTTTCGCCCCGTCCACTTCGAGTTTGGGAACATGGGCGAGCACCACGGCCAGAGACCCGCCATCTTGAGCGCCGCGATGATGAATCCAATGGGCGCCACCAGCAGCGGAATCAGATTCACCGGGTGTGGCAGCAAGAACCCGACGATGAACAGAACGAAGGTAATCACCATCCCAAGAAGCGCGAGCACCGGCTGCCAGGGATTGTATTCCGTTTCCGCCGCGAGTGTTATCGCTTGTTGCACAGGCGGCGGGGTCTGCGCGATTGTCTCGACATGCGTCTTGAAAACGCTCGCCTGCTGGTAGCGGCGGTCGGGTTCCTTTTCCAGCGCGCGCAACACGACCTCGTCGAGCCGCACATCGATCTGCACCTTTTTCGAGGGCGGTGCGAAACGCCCCTTCGGCAGCTCGCCGGTGAGCATCTGGTAGAACACCACGCCGAGCGCGTAGATGTCCGCGCGGTTGTCCACGTCGGCAGGGTGGGAGATTTGCTCGGGCGCCATGTATTGCGGCGTGCCGAGCACCTTGCCCGCCTCGGTGTGCGCGGGGCCCGGCGCGGAAACGGCCCCACCGCCGTCCGCCGCGCCGGGTGTCTCCCCGGACATGATTTTCGCCACGCCGAAATCCGCGATTTTCACCTGTCCATCTTTGTTTAACAGGATGTTTTCAGGCTTGATGTCGCGGTGCACGATCCCCCGGTCGTGCGCGAATTGCAGCGCGTCGCAAATCTGCGGCACGATGGCGAGCGCCTCCCCCGGCGCAACCGGCCCCGAGCCGAGGACCTTGCGCAGGTTCACGCCATCCACAAACTCCATCAGAAAATAAAACAGCCCCCCGCCCGCACCCGTCTGCGCAGCGGTCTCGCCAAATTCGTACAGCGTCACGATATTCGGATGGCTGAGCTTCGCCAGCGCCCGCGCCTCGCGCGCAAACCGCTCCGCGAAAAAGGGATCATCGCCCGCGCCTCCAATGCCCGGTGGCAAAATTTTCAGCGCCACGATGCGGTCGAGTTTTTTCTGCCGCGCCTTGTAGACCGCCCCCATCCCGCCGCGCCCGAGCATTTCGAGGATTTCCAATTCCGGGAAACTCGCCGCCAGTTCCCCCGGCGAAGGCGGCGTGAACGCGCGCGCCGCAGCGCCGGCATCATGCGTCAGCGTGCCGAACCCCGCATTGATGAGGCAATCGGGGCACAAGCCCATGAGGGCATCGGACGCGAGCGGTTTTCCGCAATTGGGGCAGACTGGATTTTCGTGATTCATGTTTCTCTCCAACCGAGACCAGAGGGAGAGACGGGAAAACGTTACAAAATTTTCGCCCTGTTACGATAGCCGGAATCTATTTTTAAACACAGAGAGACAGAGAAAACAGAGGGACACAGAGAAATTCTTGAATTTGTTTTCTCTCTCCGTGCTTCTCTGTTTTCTCTGTATCTCTGTGTTTAAATCATGATCGTGTTTACGACGACAGGATGCGCCGCAGCGATTCCATCTCCGCCTCGACATCCGCCTCATCCGCCACCGTCTGCGCGATTTCGGCGCGTAGCGCCTGGCGGTAGCGCTGACGCAGCCGGTGCACGGCCACGCGCACCGCTTCCTCGCTCATCGAAAGTTGCGCCGCGAGTTCCGCATACGGCACGGAACTTTTCTCCCCCGTGATCGAAAACCGCAGTGCCAGGAACAGCGCGCCGTTCCCCGCCGTTTCGTATTCGGCGCACAGCCGCTGGATCACGCCCTCCAGCAGCGTGAGCGCCCACTGGCGCTCGAACACCAGCTCGGGCGTGAGCCGGTCGGCCATCGCGTGCTGGTAGCGCCTCTCGGCGTCGGCGAGGTCGAGCGCGATGGTGCGCCGCACGTCGCGTTTTTGCGCCGAGGCGCGGTCCCATTCGTCGGCGAGGAAATGGTTGAGCGACGCGAGCAGGAACGCGCGGAAACGCCCCCTCTCCCGCCGCACCCCCGCGAGCGATTTCAATTTCAGCAGCCGCGCGAAAAATCCCTGCGTGAGGTCCTCCGCGTCCTCGGGCGAATGCCCCTTGCGCCGGATGCAGGCGTAGAGCGGATACCAATACGCCTGACAAAGCTCCGCCAGCGCCGCGCGCGCCCGCGTGTTGTCGCTGCGCCCCGCGTCGAGCACCGCCGTCCAGCGCGTGGTGGCGAAGATGTCGTCGTGGGTCGGGGGAGGCGCGGTGGTGCTCATGGGCCGAAGTTGACGGTTTTTGGCGGCACGTAAATGAGGTCGCCATCCTGCAATTCCACGTCGGGCGCGGCGGCTTTGATGATCGCGTCCACGTCCACGATTTTGACCTCCGCGTCGCCGCCGGGATTTTTCCGCGTGAGTTTCACCTTGCGCAAATCGGCGTCATCCTTCGCGCCGCCCGATTTGGCAATGGCCTCGGAGAGCATGAGCTTTTCGCCCTGCCCGACGCCGACCATGCCGACCGCGGCAACTTGCCCGAGCACCGCGACCTTCGTCGCCCCCTCGCCGCCTGCCCCGGGGCCGCTCGAGCTGGGTGGAAAGGCGACGTTGATGATGCCCGCTTTCTGGCAGAGATCGAGTAACATGGCGATGGAACCGTAATCGGTCTTGTTGTCGGCGCTCAAAATCACCCCCTGGCCGGGATGCGCCTTGCCGAGAACAGAGAGCTTCGCGTCGAGGTCGCCGGCCGAAACCGTCCCGCCTTGGACAACGAATTGGCCATCGACCACATCGATCACGACCGGGGCTGGCGCGGGCGTTGCGGAAGAAGATTGCGCCGGCACCGCCTTGTCCCAAATCACCGCGGGCGCCAGCGTGATTTGCAGCTCCATCTTTTTCGTTTCATAGACTTGCGTGGCCTTGTCCAGGAGGCTCTTGCTCGTGATGTATTCCGCTTTTGCCTTCTCGTATTCCGCGTCCGCCGGTTTCACGGCCGCGCCTTCGGTGTCCGGGTGGGGATCGTCAACGTGATCGCGGGCGCGGATCGTGGCGAGCGCGGCGGCATCCTGGTCAACCGTTTTGCGCAGCGCATCCGCCTCCGCGCTGAACATCGCAAGGGCGTTGGTGATTTCCTGCTGCTGGTCATCCTTCCGTTTTTTCACGTAGGCGGAAGCGATGGCGTTGGCGATGTCGGCGGCCTCCTGGCTGTCGGCGCTGGTCGCGGAGATTTGAATCATGTCGGTGTTCCGCACCCCGCTCACATGGATCATCTTCCCCAGCTTTTGGCATGCCTCGCCGACGGTAAGCTTCGCCGGGAGCCCGCCGGACCACTTGTCGATGAGCCCGAGCTGGCCCACGACGGCTTCGAGGATCGGCTGGCTTTCGATGATGTCGATCTGCCCGGAAACAAATTGGGGCTCCGCGCCGGAAGCAGCCATCGCCTTCACCTCGACGGTCGTGGTGGAGGTGTATGATGCTGATGTCGCGGCTGGCGCGGCATTTTGCGGCGCGATATCGACGGTCACCGGCGTGGTATCGAGTTCGCCCTTCCAATCCCCCGCCTGCGCATCCGCGGTGGGAAGACCGGGCAGCCGCAATTTGTAACGGATGTTAAACACCCCGCGCCCTGCCTCGACAAATGCCGCCGGGTTGTTGTCGTCCGGCTTCTTCGTTCCCTCCGGGAGAAAAACGAGGCGCTCGCCCTCGAACGTCGCGGTATCGCCGGGCTTGAGCGTCACGCGCTGCGTGGGCGATGCGTGCATCACATCGCGGTTGTAATCCACCGGGAGCGATTTTCCCTGCTCGTCCTCCACGATGAGCGGCGGGTCGCCGTAATCATCCTGCCGCAGCGAGGGGCAGGCGACCTGGATCTCCTTGTCCGTCGTAATATTCCGCACGTGATAGGCGAGCGAAACCGCCTGCCCGGCGCGCACGCCGTTTCCATCCTGAGGCGTGACTTCCAGCGCCGCGCGCAGGCCATTCACCTCCGGCCCGTAAGAAAGCCCGCCGGAGACGAAGGAGATATTTTTGTATTCCGCCATTTTGATCGGGCGCGCAAACACTTGGTAGGACTTGATACCGCTGGGCGGCCCATTGAATTGGTATACCAACTTCATGGTCTTCGACGTCAAACCCCCGCCGCTTATCTGGCCGCCTGCCTGCATTTTGCCCTCCTTCGGGACTGCCTCGAGTTTGTATTCGTAACCGGGCTCCTCGGGGCTGCTGGCCGGAAACGTGAGATCAAGTGCGTTGAACCCTCCATCCAAGGTCAGCAACACCCCGCTGGCGACCGCCACCGGCTCCGACGGTTCCATCGAATCAGCAGGGATTTCCTTTTTCAGCTCCCACGGGCCGATGGCATACGCGAGGCGGATGTTGACGGGTTTGCCGGGATCATAATCGTTCGCCGGGTACGTCATGTAGTAAGTTCTCGTCCCGTTCTTATCGGAGAACCCGCAATCAGCCCAGGGATAGTCGACGTATTTCTGGGGATACACGCGCTCGCCCGCCTCGTTCACCAATTGAAAACGGGCGCGCGCGTCGCCCGTGAAATCAGGATGGGTGAACGCGAGGGACAGGATGAGATTGTGGGTGTTGCCGCCCTGGCCGGGAATTGGCGGCGGCAAACCTCCGGGGCGGATGATTCTGGGTCCGCTATTGTTGTTGCCCTGGTCATCGCTCGGGCGGAGCAGGAAATATTGGAGCTTGGGCGCTTCGGCGAGCGTTTGCGGCGAGGGGGCGCCAATGTCCTCCACGAGCTTCCAGCGGATGTTCGCCCCTTTTTTGTCGGGCGTGGTGGAGAGGATTTGGAGCAATCCGATGCGTCCTCCGAGCGTGCGGAAAAGGTAGGTGTGCTCGTCTCCGCCGATGCCCTCGCTTTTGCCATGCGCGTGGGCGAGGAGATTGCTTGCGTCGAGCAACGCCGCGGGCGTCTTGCATTGGTCGAACCCCTCGTCCCAAGCGAGCGTATCCGATTGGTTCGCGGCTTCGCCGAAGACAAAATCGACCACCGCGCCTGCAGGATCGCCATCCCACACGGAATCGTCCACGCTGCGTGCGCCCCGGCCGAAAAAATTGAAAACAGGCGGCATGTTGCCGAACCCACCCGTGAGGCTGACTCCCGACTGTTTCATCCAATCCTCTTCCTCAAACGAATTGCTCCCGGCAGGAACAGGGTTTGCAACGTATTCACCCGTCTCAAAATTATATCCGCCACGGTCGCGGATTGTGATGACGCGCTCGAAAGCCGGGCCGTAGGTGTATTGCCCGGCGGGGATCGGCGGCGTGTCCGCCTGCCGCTCAAGCTGCTTGACGCGGCCCAGCGCGGTGTTGAATTTATCCTCCTTCGCCGGGCTCATGCGCGCGCGCCAGAGGTCGGCCTTGGCGGCGACGAGTTCCGGCGATTCCTTCGGGTGGTCCTCGAGTTCCTTGATCTGCAATTTCAGCGATTTCACCTCCGTCGTCACCGCCTGCACCTTCGGGTCGTTGTCGGAGATGCCGATGTTCTGCCAGTCCGTCTGCTGCTTGAGCGCGGCGTCGAGCTTCTGCTGAAGCTGCTGCACGACGGGATTATCCGGCGCTGGAGCGGGTGTTTGCCGCGGCGGCCGCGCCATGGTGGCCGGCTGGACGGTTACAAAAAGGGACTGGTATTCCTTGAAGATGACCCACGAGGCGATAAACAATGTAATACACGCGAGCGCCGACCAGCGCCCCGTCGTGGTGCCCGAGGCGAAGCCGAACACGAGCGCGGGGAGGAAGGTGAGCGCGCCGAATATCATGGCGGCGGCAGGCGCAAATGCGAGCAGCAGCGGCGTGCCGACCAGCCCCGCGACGAGCAGGACGAGCGAGACAATCCCCAGCGCGGGAGAACCCCACGCATCCGCGCCGTATGCGCGGCTGCCGCGCCGTGGAAACCCGACCCCGGGCAGGATTGCGAGGATCGCGCACGCGGCGGCGAAATAATACCAACCCCTGCCGCCCCACGGATTGAAAAACGCAAGGAATACCGCGGCCAGCGGAATGAAGCTGCGTACGAGGATAATGTAGGAGCGCGCGCCACGGCGCGGCGGCGGATCGTCCGTCGCGACGGGATTTTGCGGCGGCGGCTCTTTCGCGCCGCTTCCGCCCGCGGAAGCCGCGACCGCCGCGACCGCCGCGGCGGAAGCCGCCGAGGCAATCGTCTCCACCTGCGTCTTGAGAATGCTCGCCTGCTGGTAGCGCTGCTCGGGTTCCTTCTCCAGCGCGCGCAGCACGATCTCGTCGAGCCGGATGTCGAGCCGCACTTTTTTCGACGGCGCTTCGATCGGTTTGCCGGGGAGCTGGCCGGTGAGCATTTGGTAAAACACCACGCCGAGCGCGTAGATGTCCGCCCGGTGGTCGACCTCGCCGGGATGCTCCCGCTGCTCGGGCGCCATGTATTGCGGCGTGCCCATCACCTTCCCCGCCTCGGTGAACGCCCCCGCCTCCGGCCCGATTTCCACGCTCGCCACCGCCGCGCTGATGATATCCGCCCCGCCCACAATGAGCTTCGCGAGGCCGAAATCCGCCACCTTCACCCGCCCGCGCCGGTCGAGCAGGATGTTCTCGGGCTTGATGTCGCGGTGCACGATCCCGTGGTCGTGCGCGAATTGCAGCGCGTCGCAAATCTCCGGCACGATCGCGAGCGCCTCGCGCGGCGACACCCGCCGCGTGGTAAGCAGCCGCCGCAGCGTGATCCCATCGACGTATTCCATGACGAGATAAAACAAACCATCCTTGCCACCGGCCTCGCCGCCTTTATGTTCGCCGGGCTCGCCGCCCGTGTGTCCAAAATCATGGATCGTGACGATATTCGGGTGGTTCAATTTCGCGAGCGCCCGCGCCTCGCGCGCGAACCGCTCCGCAAACGCAGGGTCATTGCCGATGCCCGGCGGCAGGATTTTCAGCGCCACGATGCGATCGAGCTGCGTCTGGCGCGCCTTGTAAACCGCCCCCATCCCCCCCTGGCCGATGAGCTCGATGATCTCGAGCTGCGGAAATTTCCCGGCAAGTTCCTCCACCGTCGGCGGCGTAAAAGCCCCGCCGCCCCCGCCCGTGAGCGTATCGGCGACCGCCCCCTGGTTCAGCAGGCACGCAGGGCAACGCCCCGCGACCGCGCCCGCTTCAAGCGGGGCGCCGCAACGCGGGCATCTGGCTTCGGAAGGCATGGGAGAGGCTGGTGCGGAATCATTCATACACCCCCCAGAAGCGAAACCGAGAAAATGTTACCGGGAATTTTTTCCGCACATGGCCGGTAGGGTCGGACCTCCGGGCCGACCGCCACGCGAGTACAGCGCGTTATATGCGCGCGGCGGGCTGCCCGGGAGGTCAGCCCTACCGGTCGATAGCCGAAGCTTCGCGGCCTTTGCGTCCTTTGCGGTTTATTGCTACGCCGTTTTACCTTGTTGGCGTGGGCCCGTTGCGCTAGAAAAGCGCCAGACGCCGCCCCCGGCATCCCATCCTCAACCCATCCATTCCCATGCGTAAATATATTGCAGAATTCATCGGCACGTTTTTCCTCGTTCTCACTGTCGGCGCCACGGTGCTCCCGGGCACGCCGGGCGTGATCGCCCCGCTCGCCATCGGCGCTTCGCTCATGATCATGGTCTACGCCGGCGGTCACATCTCCGGCGGGCATTTCAACCCCGCGGTCACGCTCGCCGTATTCACCCGCGGCAAGCTCGACGCGAAGGACGTGGTCCCCTACTGGATTTTCCAATTGCTCGGCGGCGTCGCGGCGGCCTTCACCGCCATGTGGCTCACCGGCAAGGCCGGCGCGGGCACGCCGATTGCCCCCGATATGGTCCCCAAAGCGCTCGTGGCGGAGTTTCTATTCACCTTCGCGCTCGCCTACGTGGTGGTGAACTCGGCGACCGCAAAAGGCACCGCGGGCAATTCGTTCTACGGCCTCGCCATCGGTTTCACGGTCGTGGTCGGCGCGTTCGCCGTGGGCGGCATTTCCGGCGGGGCATTCAACCCCGCCGTGGCCACCGGCATCGGCCTCATGAAGCTCGTCCCGATCTCGCAAATCTGGATCCACATCGTGGCCGACCTCGCCGGCGGCCTCGTGGCCGGCCTCGCCTTCAAATGCCTCAACCCGGACGATAAGTAAGGCCATTTATAAACCGCGGAGACGCGGAGACGCAGAGAATTACAGAGGAAGAGAGGGATTTTAAGGTTTTTCTCTGCGCCTCAGCGTCTCTGCGGTGAATCCAATATCTGCGAGCTTGCGAAACGCCCGCTCTTCGCCCATATTCACCCCATGTTGAAAGGCAAGTCTCTCTCCCGGGCTTTCACGATGATCGAACTCCTGATCGTCATCGTGGTGATAGCGATCCTGGTCGCCATGCTTCTGCCGGCCCTGCACGGCGTGCAGATCAAGGCAAACCTCACCAAGGCGATGAGCAACATGCGCCAGGTCGGCACGGCGTTCATGCTCTACGCCAACGACAACAGCTACAACCTCCCGGGCCGGATGTCCGACGCCTCCAACCAGCAGACCCCCAAATGGCCCGCGCTCCTCGCCGGGACCGATGGCAGCGGCACGCCAAACATCAGCACCGCCTACGTGCAGGATGTCCACGTCTACATCGCCCCGGGCGACCCCACCATCAACCCGGACCGCCCCGACCTCTTCTCCTTCCTCACGACGAACAACGTGAACAATTGCAGTTGGATCATGAACGGCTACAACGACGACGGCGCATTGACCAACCCCTCCGTCCAGATCCGCACCGTGAATTTCAACTCGCCCACCGAGACCATCCTCCTCGGCGTGCAAAAGCCCGGCCAGGCGAATTTCTACATGGATTTCCTCAACGGCGACAACACGAACGTGCTGAATTTGACAATGTATAACAACGGCTCGCCCTACCTGTTTGCCGACGGCTCGGTGAAATTCATCACCGTCACCGATTACAACGCCCCCGCCCCGCAAGGCACCTCCAACTACGGCGACTGGCTCTGGCTCTCCGACAAAAACGCCACCGTGCCCTCGTCGCAGTAGGCGCTGACTTAAAATCCCGCAGGGATGAACGGCGGCAGGCCGGCGGTTTATCGCCTGTACACCGATCGAAACAAACAACGTAGTGCTGGCGCCGCGCCTGGCCGCCCTGGAGAGAATCTTCGCGTTAATTTGTCGTCTTGTCCCTCAGCCCGGAGGGCTGATTGAAAGTAGCCGGGGCTATCACCCCGCTGGCGTTTAGTTAAGAAGAACGATGCTGGCGAATGGAAATGCCCTGAAGGGGCAACATCTTTCCAGCCCAGGGTTGCCCCGAGCTTGTCGAGGGGCTACCCTGGGTTAAACATCGTAAAACACCCAACTCTGAAAGAGTTGAATCAAGGCGATGCGCAGCGATGCGACAAATTAAATCGAAGATGCCCTAACAATACAGCGCCGGCCTCACCAGCGGCAGCACCGTCTCCGCCATCGCCTCCGCGCTCATCGCCGTTTTGTTGCGGCTCCATTCCAGCGCCGCCCCGTAGATCGCCCAGCTCGCCATCGCCGCGCGCAATTCCGCCTCGCGCGGCTGAAAACCTTGTTTCACAATGCAGTCGAGCAGGTAATCCCGCATCACCGCCTTCACGCGCGATTCCACCAGCGGCTCAAACTGCGGGTGGCGCTTCTGGCACCCGCACACCTCCGAAAGAAAATCGCACAGCGTGAGCACGAGCTGCTTCTGCGCGATGGGGCAGCTCCCCTCCGTGCCCGCCATCCGCTCCTCAAACCGCGCGCGGAATTGCTCCGTGATCTTCGCCTCCAGCAGCGCGAACTTGTCCGCGAAATGATCGTAAAACGTCGCCCGGTTCACCGTGGCCCGCTCCGCGATGTCGTGCACCGAAATCTCGTCGAAATTTTTCTCCCGCAAAAGTTCCCCCAGCGCGTTGAAAAGCAACTGCCGCGTGCGGCGGATGCGCGGGTCGAGGTCGGCGGGTGCGGGTGTAGGTGCGGCGTCCATGGATCAGCCTTGTAACATACCACTTGACACATTTCCCGTCCAGTGCTGTATTAACGACACTTGTTGTTTTAACTGCGAACGATGGACTACCTATTATTCCCAGAGTAAATCGGCAACCCAAAACAGCCAGAAACCAGAAAACCAAGGAACCTAAAAACCATGAGCACCGCCGTCACCACCCCCGCCAAGGACCTCACCAAACAAGCCCCTGCCAGCCCGCGCACCCGCGTTGGCGGCTACGCCATTCTTTCCCGCATGGCCGACAAAGGCCGCGCCACGCTCGCCGGCACAAACGGCGAATACCACTTCAATTGCCCGCTCGATAATTTCCTCTTCGGCTTCAAGGGGGTCACGGGCGAGCAGGTCAAGCAACTTCTCGTAGCCGGCGCCAGCGATGGCGAGATTGCCGCATGGCTCGACACCCACGGCACGCCCAAAACCACCGCCGAGATCAAGGCGTGGTCCGACCAAGTCGAGGCCGCCAACCCATACAACGATCCCGAAAAAAGGGATTGGTTCGTCGAGCAGACCTCCAAGCTCGGCTTCGACGCTTCCAAGGTCACCCTCTTCGACTGGCTCGAAGCCGACGACCTCGCCACCTTCCGCCAATAAGCGCCGCCGTTCGATTTTTTAGTTTTCCATTTCAGGGGGAGAAACGCCGGGGGGATTGAGGCACTCGCCTCGCCCCCCGGCCTCTTTGAAGTGAAGAGGGAAAGTGGAAAGTGAAATGGCGCCACGCATTGACCGCGCGCCTTTCCACTTTCACTTCCCGCCTGTCCCCTCCTCCCGCCATTGCTGGATCAGTTCGCCGAGGCTCGTGGAGAGCATCTCGAGCGTGAACGGCTTTTGCAGGATTTTGTCCACGCGCTTGGCGAGGTAGGCGTGCATCAGGTCATCCGAAAGCGAGCCCGACATCACGATCACCCGTCCGCCGAAATTTTTCGCGCGCAGGTGATCGATAAATTCGAGCCCCGATACCTCCGGCATGTCGTGGTCCGTGAATACGATGTCGTAATGGTCGGGCCGCGCATCGAATGCCACGATCGCCTCGCGCCCGTCGTCCACCACTTCCACCTTGTGCCCCAGCTTGCGCAAAATGATCGCCACCACGAGGGAGATCGTCGGGTCATCCTCCGCCACGAGGATGTTATGGGAGTATGATTTCATCCGCTCGGAAATTCTTTCCAGCCGCTTATTCAATCCACCTACTGAATCGTTTCCGTGCAAACTCCCGGATGCGGAAAAGCGTTTACAGCGTAAATACCACGGTGCCCTCGGACGAAATTTGTTTGAAATCCACGACGACGACGCCTCTCCTGGAGTTGACGCCGCGCTTCCTGGCAGCGTAGCTTGCGGCATCCGGCGCGCCGGATTTTTTGGACATGAAATACGTAATCACGGCAATCCTCGGAATGGCAGCCACCACGACCACGTATCTCTCCACTTATTTGACCTCGCCGATTTGGCAGGCCGTGATGATGGGGCTCTCGTTTTTCCTGTGGCTGGCGTTTGTCGTGGCGCTGGTGCGCGCATTCAAGCCGCCGCCATGATCGTGCTGCAATTGTAAAACACACCGGCCATGCCACCGCCGCCGAACCCGCACCCCGACTCCACGAGCACCATCGCCGCGATCCTGATCGCGCTGGCGTATGCGACCCTCGCCATGACGCCCTCGATTCTCCTCGCGATCGCGAGGCGCAAGGCGCGCCGGATTCCAAAAATCGATCCCGCCCCCTATCGCGAGACATTCGCCATCTCCCCCGCCATGTATGCCTTCGCGGCGCTCTCCTGCCTCACCGGGGCGGGGTTGATCGTGGCGGGGCTCGCCCAGCCGCGGGGCGCGGTGCTCCTCACCGGCGCGGGCGTTTGCCTGCTGGGCCTGGGCGCATGGTGCGCGCACATCTTCCGCCACGCCTCCCTCGTCATCACCGCCGACGAAATCGACTACCGCCTCGGCCCCGAGAAATGGCGCGCCTCCCGCCGCGAAATCAGACGCGCCGGCTTCCGCGAAATCTACATCCCCTTCCTCGTCCTGGAAATGAACGCCGGGCCGCCGCACGGCATGCTGCTCCTTTTTCGCGACACGGCGAGAATATTGTTTCTGCTCGGGCTAGCGGCCAAGTGAAAGTGGAAAGTGAAAGTGGAATGGCGCTGTCTGATTTCTGCACGCCTTTCCATGCATCATTTTTGGGCGGAGGACACTTTCGCGTGGCGCACTCGATCAATGCGTGGCGCCATTTCACTTTCCACTTTCACTTCTCATTCTCACATCGGGTCCGACTTGCGCGGCCCGGTGATCTTCAGCACGCGGTCCTTCTTCCCGAGGCCGAGCTGGAGCGTCATGCCATCGCCTCCCACATTGATCCAGCCGCCCTGCACGAACACCACATGGCCGGAGCACTTGATGGAATGCGCGGGATCGATCTCCGCGGTGTCGCACACCGCCGCGAGGTCGTCCATCGGCGCGAAGCTTTTGTCCGTGGCGATCACCACCGCGTAGCCGGGCGCGCCGTTCGGACCTTGTTTGACAATGTAAACTATGCACGAAAGCGTCCCGCCCCCCTTGTCCAGGATCTGCGGGTCCGCATGCGCCTTCGCATAAGCGACCCGCGAGATGAACGACGCGATCCGCGCATGCAGATCCGCCTCCCCCTTGGACGGCCCCCCGGCCCGCGCCGGCACCGCGGAAAAAAGCAGAGTGGCGAGGAGCACGACCGCTGCGAGGGAGGTTTTCATGATGCAGGCATTAACTCACTTCGCCGGCGCATTGGAAAGCCGGATTCGGCACTCACAATCCGCTGCCCGCGGATTATCCAAGTCTTGCTTCCCGAATGCAAGTCCCGGAGGGACGATAGAGAATAGGCAGGCGATTCATCGCCTGTATCGTCGCATAAAAAGCCTTAGTCCCGTTAGGGACGGAAGAACTCTTTCGTCCCTGACGGGACTTGGACTCCCTTTGCATCGCGATCACAGGCGATGAATCGCCTGCCTATTCTCTTTCATCCCTGCGGGATTTCTCACGCCGGAACTTGCTCCATCTCACCCCTCCGGCTCATCCGTGGGCATGATTTTCTTCGCCAGGCGGTCGATCCCCTCGTGGGCGAACTCGCTCGAGGGGTAAATCTTCTGCGCCTTGAGATACCACGCGAGGCTCGAGCCAAGCTCGTCCTTCTTCTCGAGGTCCTCGGCGTTGCGGATCGTGTGGACGAAATCCGGCGCCTCGGTCGTGAGCGTGGCGCGCATGTCGTTGAGCTTGCTGTCATCGGGGAAATCGCGATAGACCGTCTCGAGGTTTTCCCACGCGCCGGCATAATCGCCCGCCTTGCTGCGGATGTCCGCGGCGGCCATGGCGGTCTCGATTTTTTGCATCTGGTCGAGCACCTGCTTGAGCTGGTCGGCGGACTTCGGATCGAGCGTGACCGCGGCGATGTAGCGGATCTTGTCGTCGTAAATCTGGCGGTAATTGTGCTGGCCGAGGAGCGTCTGGAACTCCACCAGCGCCTTCTCGGCCGGGTTGTCGATGGTGTTCATTTTTTCGATGAACTCCGCCAG
>DASZPK010000090.1:0-5029 GCA_035550335.1 Chthoniobacteraceae bacterium
AGACCGACTTGAAGTGGCGGACATTCTGCGCATAAACCACGAACACGTTGCGGAGCCACTGGAGGGAGAGCGCGACCACCAGCGCCGCAAGCCACACCTCGCCGAACTGCGGATGCTTGCGCGGCGCAAATTTGTAAAACATCGTAAACCCGTAGAACATGACCAGCGACGGCAGCAGCAACCGGGCGTAAATCCCGAACGTCCGCACCAGCGTGCCGAGCCCCTCGGTCGATTTGTGGGTCCAGACGTAAGTCTCGATTCCCTGGATGATCGCCGGCACGATGATGCCGATGAAAAGCACGCTCGCCACAATCCCAACCATCACGAGGTTTTTGAACGGTAGCCGGTACCACGGGTATTCGTAAGTGCCCCAGGCGCGGTTCACGCCGCGCACGAGGGCGTGGAAAAATCCAAGCGAACTCCACACCACCGCCACCACGGCGAATATGCCCGCCGGGCGGCGCGAGTTGATCACATCCGTCACCGCGTCCGTCACCATGTCCTCGCGTCCTCCCTCGTCCATCGGCATGATGTTCTGGTTGAAATAGGTCACGATCTTGTTCGCGGCCTGCTCCTTGTCCACGAACTGCGAGCCGATGGTGACAAAAAGCACTATGAGCGGAAACAGGGCGAACAGCGCGTAATAGGCAAAGGAGGCCGCCCGCTGCTCGCCATCGGTCTCAATATATTTTTTGAGGGTGCCCCAGATGATGCGCCATGCGATGTCGAGAAATGAAATGACTTTCGAAGGCGGCTTTGCGCTCATCGGGGGCGACAGTAAATGATGTGCGCGTTTTTGCCAATAACGATGACAAATATATGCGGGCTTGGTAGTTTAGCGGGCAGTGACCTCCGGAAAATCGCCCGAAAAGCCGAAGACCAAGCCCAAGCGAAAATGGCTCAAGCGGTTCTGCTGGGGTTTCGCGGGATTGTTGCTCGTGCTGGCCCTGTTTCACCAGCCAATCCTGATGGCCCTGCTGCGCTTTTCCATCGCCCGGGTTGCCGCGGGGCAACATGTGGCGTTCCAATACGATGTCGAGGGACGAGCGCTTTCCGGGCTGGTCTTCAAGAACGTCCGCATCACCGCCAATGGCCGCACCCCCATTGATAAAATCACGATCGACGAAGTCCGCGCCGATTACAGCGTGCTGGATTTGCTATGGCACGGGCGCGCGGGTTTTCTCAAACACCTCGAAGTAAAAAACGCCTCTCTTGCTTTCAAGGACGTCTCCGATGCCGAATCCTTCAAGCCGGGCCACAGCCCTTTGGGAACCGATATGCATGGCTGGTTTTTCCCACCTGCGGAACTGCTTGGCAGCGCGGATATCGAAAATTTGAACATCATCAACCGAAGCCCCGACGGCGATTTCGTCCTGCAATCGGGTGAAATCCATTTCCAGCGCGGGAAAACGGGCACGCTAAAAATCGAGCGCATGCAGATTCCGCGGCTGCGGGACTGGAACCACATCGAGGGAAGCATCGTCGTCACCGGCACGGACTTCACGATTGAGGACTTGAAGATCGCACCCGACGTAGTGGTCCGAAAACTGGTCTCCACGCCGGCGTCCACAAGCAAGGGCAACTCCCTGCTCACATTGAAGGCATCGATCTTCGGCGGCGATCTTTCCGCCGATTACTCGGACAAACCCGGAGGCCCGACTTTCGATGCCGACGTGCATGTCTCCGCCACCAAATTCGGCTTTGACGGTCTGGGGAAATTTCTCAAAGCACCCATTTCATTTGCGGGAGAATTCGACCATCTGGATTTGCAGTGCAGCGGCATGCCCGGCACGCCTTCCTCGTGGACCGGGACATCCACGGCGAGCATCGCGGCATTCGCGCAAGTCGGCCCGGTGAAATTCGATCAAGGGAACGCGAAGCTGGTCCTCAAGGATGGAAACATGGCCCTCGACGCCTCGTTTGCGCGAGGGCAGGACAAGGTAACCAGCGCGATGCAGGGCCAGATGCCGCAGCACCTCAAGGGCTTTCCCGCCATGGCGCTCGACGGACGGTTCCAGGTCGCGGTCCCGGATTTGAGCCAGAGCATCGACGCTTTCACCAACGGCGGAGTCGTTGCCAATGGCGAGATTCATTTGCGCGACCGGGTGTTCCAGACCGATTTTATCGCCACGGGATCAGACATCAATTCCGAGCGCTTCGATGCCTCGGCCATCCAATTGAAAGCCAGCTTTTCAAAGGGCCTCGATTCCGGTTTCCCAGGCGACGCCTCTGGAAAATTCGCGGTCGATTTCAAGGACGCGCGCGTGGACAAATACGCCCTCGACTCCGGCGCGGTCACGGCGGAGGGAAAAAACGGCTGGCTGAAATTGGATGCCACCGGCCTCAGGCGCGCCGAAAACACCGCGTCATTCAGCGGCAATTTCCAGCTCCCTGCCGACTTCTCAAAAGTCACCGTCCCCGATTTTGATTTGAATTTCGCAGTGCACGCGCCAAACGCCGCCGCATTCAACGCCGAGCCGAATTTGAACGGCGTGAATGGCGAATTCGAGACGAGCGGCACGCTCGCGCATCACAACAATTCCTACGACGGGAAAATCGCCGTAACCGGAAGCAAACTGCTCTGCGGCGACTTCAAGGCGGAGAGCATGAATGCGTCGATCACCATCGAAAGGAATGTGGCGAAGGTGCCCGATTTTGCGCTCGTGGTGGATTCGAAAAACCGGCTCGCCGGCAGCGGCAGCGCCGGGCTGGGCGCCCCCTATGCCTACGATGGCACGCTCCAGGCAAATATTTCCGACCTCACCATGTTCCGCGCATTTTTCGATACGCTCGGCCTTCATCAACCCGTTGCGGGCGCGCTCACGGCGGACTGGAGCGGCAACGGCGACATCCAGGGCATGCATCACAGCGGCCAGGGCTCGCTCAAACTGACCGGTGGCCGCTATGGGAATTATCTCCCCATCACTGCCGAGATCGCCGGCAAATATTCGCCCGAAGCCATCGATGTCCCCACGCTGCACGTCCATGTGGACAAGACGGATTTCGTCGCCACCGTGGGATTGCACGACAAGGAATTCCAAGTCCGCGACATCCTGCTGCAGCAGGGAAAAATCCGGCTTCTTATGGGGGAAATCATGTTCCCCGTCGACCTGCGCACACCCACCGACCCGGCCACGCTGGTTCCGCATGACGGGCGTGTCTTCGCGAACCTTTCCTCCGATGAGATCAACCTGGAAACATTGTTATTACAACCGAAACAGACCTCGCCTTTCCGCGGCTTCCTCAAATTGTCCGTCAATGCCGACGGCCCGCTGGACAATCTCCCCGCCGACATCCTGCTCCGCGTACGGAACCTGCAGGTAAAGGCCACGCCCTCCGTCGCCCCGGGCAACTTGGAACTCGACGCCAGCTTGATGAACAACCAGCTTGCGCTCGACGGCGCATTCCGGCAACCGGCGATCAGCCCGTTGCAAATCAAGGGGCAAATCCCTTTCTCGCTCGTGCGACTTCTCAAGGAACACAAGCTGGATGAAAAATCCCCCATCGCGCTTTCGCTCACGCTGGATAAATCCCCCGTCACCATCTTCGGCCAGATCGAGCCGCGCATCCGCTATATCGAGGGGCAGATGGGCATTGATGCGCGCGCCACGGGTACGATTGCGAAACCGGAACTCAGCGGCGCGGTCACGCTCGACCTGCCCGCCATCCGCCTGCGGGACCCCGCCGCGCCAGCGGTGAACCACTTCGTGGGTAATCTCGAATTCACCGGCAACCAGTTGGTCATCCACCAGTTCGGCGGCGAAATTTCCGGAGGCCCGTTCAACCTCACGGGACGCATGCTGTTTGAAAAACTCACCACGCCTACGCTCGACCTGAGGCTCACCTCGCAAAACGCCCTGCTGGTGCGCAACGAAACGCTCACCATCCGCGCCGATTCCGATTTGAAAATTTCCGGCGTTGCGAACGCGGCAAACGTCACCGGTACCATCGGCCTCACGAAAAGCCGTTTCTTCCGCGATGTCGAAATCCTTCCCATCAGCCTCCCCGGGAAACCCGCCCCCAAGCCGCCCACCGAGATGACCGGCTTCTCGTTGAAACCGCCCTTCGCGAAATGGACGTTCAACGTCGGGATCAAAACCGAGGACCCGTTCCTCGTGCGCGGCAATCTTGCCAACGGCGCCGCCCATTTGGACCTCAAGCTGGTGGGGACCGGCGCCGCGCCGGCGCTGGATGGCATGGCGAGCATCGATAATTTTGTCGCCTCGCTCCCCTTCAGCAGGCTCAACATTGAGTACGGCTACGCCTATTTTTCACCCGATAATCCATTCATGCCCACGCTCGACATCCAGGGCACCTCCTCGCTGCGAGATTACAACATCCGCGTTTACATCAGCGGCACTCCCACGGATCCAGTCACCGTGCTCACGAGCGACCCGCCGCTGCCGCAGGAGGAAATCGTCGCGCTGCTCGGCACCGGCGCCACCTCGCAGGAATTGACCAGCAACAGCGACGTGCTCGCGGGCCGCGCGGCTGTCCTGCTTGCGCAGGACCTCTACCGGAAAATCTTCAGGCAAAAGCCGAGGGAGAACCAATCCTTCCTCACCCGCTTCGAGCTCAATCCCGGCGCCGTCGATCCCCGCACCGGCCGGCAGGAGGTCAACGCGCGATTCAAGATGACCGAGCAGTTTTATGTCACCGGCGACATCGACGACCAGGGCGGCGTGCGCGGGCAGGTCGGGTACCTGATCCGGTTTAGATAAACATTGTGAAACACCCCTCGCGCCTTATTCCCGGTTTGAAACCCGCCGCACTCCTGCTGGCGGGGCTGGGGCTGGTTTTTGCAATCGCACGGGCAAAGGCGCCTGTCGCCGAAAAGGTCCCGATCACTTTCACCGGCGTCACCAAATTCCGCCCAAACCAATTGCGCGAAGCCCTGGCCGATCAGGTCCAGGAAATCAACGACTCCGGCCTCACACCCGCCTCCGCCGACGACGCGGCATTTTTCCTCGGCTTGTTTTACCACAACCACGGCTATTCGCAGGCGGACGTGAAATGGAAGATCGACGGC
>DASZPK010000091.1:0-12046 GCA_035550335.1 Chthoniobacteraceae bacterium
CTTCAACAGCGACCAGTCGCTGGGGACCTTGTTTGCGAACGAGTCGTATGCGACCTACCTTGCCGGGACGGCGGGCGGGGACACGCCGGCGCTGGGAGCGTATGGGTATTCCAATGGCGTGGCGTGGGCGGTGCTCGACCACACGAGTCTCCAGGACCCGATCGCGGAGTTTGCGGTGATTCCCGAACCGGGGACCTACGCGATGATCTTCAGCGGCTTTGGCATGCTGATCGGCTTCCAGAGGCTGCGCCGCCGCTCACGCGGCAAGGCGAAGAAATAAGCGTTGCCTTCGTTGCACTTGAAATTCGCCCTCTCCCAGAGTCGAGTCTCCGGGATGCGTGGAATGGAGCATGAGATTGATTGGTCGGTTGCAGTTGCCCGGCGCGAAAACGTTTGTGTTACAACCGGTGGTTGCGGAACTCAATCAGGCGCCTTGTGGGCGAGGCGGACCATCCGCCGGCTTTGCGTTTGCCGCAGACGCGTTCCACGAATTGATCCAAGGCCGGATTTTTTTGATACTTTGAGTTTTCATGACTCAAAGCGCGGACCGGCGGGCGTGTGGCCGCCGTGGGGTGTCAACCGGCGGATTGCTTCACCCGCTCATAGAAAGTGGGCGGCTCGTAAGTCCATCCCTTCCGCAAGCGGCGCGCTTCAAGGAGGAGTTTGCGGTAAACGAACCGCCCCGCCAGCGGTGCGGTGAGGCGCGCCTTCAATCCGAATTGGATATAAATCTCATGCAACAGCACCGTGATTTTTTCCCGCAGCGCCGGGGAAGATTTGAACCACCGGCGGCTGGCCCAGAGGGCGCCCGCATAAGTCATCGCCAGATCGCGCGCCTCGCGCGAATATCGCTCGCGCACGCGCTTGTCCGCGTGGTTGCGGTAGCGGAGCCAGCCTCGCAGGATCGTGCGGGCCATGCGCATGACGCTCGGGCCGTTCGCCTCGAAATCCCGCGCGAAAGCTTTCAGCAGGAATTCGGTTTCCATGCCGGGTGGAATATGGGGGTGCTTGTGGGTGAAACGGAGCTGGCCGTGGGCATCGGCGGTGTCGAGGCAATCGGGATCGTTCAGCGTGCCGGCGTCGAGATGCTCGGCAAAGAGGGGAGTGCCGGGCACGGGAGTGTAGAGCATGAACTGGTGGAACTCGGTGTTGTGGCTTACGGCGTATTCGATGGCGGCGTCGAGATTTTCCGGCGTATGCTCCTCCAGGCCGATGATGGTGGAGCCGAGCACGCGGATGCCGTGGGATTGCAGGGTGTGAACGAGGGAGAGCGTGTCGGTGCCGGCGAGTTTCGCATACTGGCTGCTCTTTCCTTCCAGTCCCATCCAGACCCACGAGATGCCCAATTCGACAAGCTGTTCGATGGTATAGGAGCAGAGCACCCGGGCGGAACTGAAGACGTAGAGCGACCAGCTTTTGTGATGCTCCTTCATCAATTCGAGGAGGCGCAGGGCGCGTTTGCGATGGAGCAGAAAATTCTCGTCCATCACGAAAAACGACTGCACCTTCATGTCGCGCTCGAGGCCGAGCATGACTTCGAAGAGCTCGTCGCCGGTCTCGAAAAAATTGATGAAATGCCCGCGCCCGCCGAACATGGCGGAGGTCGCGCAGAAATTGCAGCCCATCGGGCAGCCGACCGAAGGGATCAGCGTGGCCGCGACATCGCCGCGTTTTTCGGAAAGCCTCATGCCCATTGTGCGCGCGCCGACGCCGGAAAAAATCCGCGGGTGGCGGATGGGGCGGTTTGCGTCCTCGCCCAGAAACTCGCGGAACCATCGCACCCCTTCGCCGCGGACCACGTGGTCGGCATTGATCCGTTCCTTGAGCCGAGGGATGCCGGCTATGTGCCCGCCGACGATGATTTTCGCCTTGGGAAGATGCTCGCGAATCAGCCGGCACATTTTTTCCACCTTCGCGCAATTTGGCGGGATGGCGCTGATGGCCACGATGTCATATTCCCGGGTGCTGATTTCCTCGATGAACCGGTCGAGCACCGGGAAATCGAGCAGGGCGCTGGGCGCGGAGATATTCGCCTGGATGAGCATCAACCCCCATGAACGGTGGAACATGCGCAGGGAAAAAGGGCCCTGCAATCGCGTGACTTGGTTATGATAAAGCTCCATCGGGTTGATGGAGCGACTCCCATATTCGTCGTCGCGCGCGTAAGGCCCGAAAACGCTCGTGAATAAAATGCGCGGTTGTTTTGGATATCGGACTTGAGGGTGGGAAGAAACCTGGGTGGGCGACGGCGGAACAGCGGCCTTGTTGTTCATTACGAATTTAATTTAACCATCGAAAACTGGTTGTGAGCAATGGGGTGTTGACCCCAGCCCTGTTTTCACGAATCCATTTCTACAGGAGGGCGGAGGTGCGGCAAGTGAAAACTGATGCGAAATTCCGCCGCTGGATGATGGTCAACTGCGGCAGGTTATAAATTGTGCGGCGTGTCGCTTGCTTGCGGGTGCAGTTTCACGTCTCAGGATCACCGCGCAGCCCGCCCCGCGGTAATGAACGCCCGCCAGCCTCCATAGGAGGTAATTTCACGCTGGCCTTCGCAAAGGACGGGTTCGCCCAACACCCCCAGCACCTCGCGTCCGCCGGAGAGCTTTACCTTTCCAATGCTCAGCCCGGCAGGCTCAGCCAGCAGGATCACCGCAAGCCCTTCGGCGGGCACGGACCAGACTTCCACCGCGATCGCGGCACCGCCTTCCTTTACGCGAACCATCGCAGGATGGACATTATTGATCGACCAAAGCCTGTAGGAGGGCTCGGTGGTCGTTTCCTCGACGAAGGTCGCCCCGGCGTTCAGCAGATTCGGATTCAGTTCCAGCCCCCGCATCAACGTGCCGTTCACGGCCAGATCCACCTTCAAGCTCATGGCTCCCGCGCGGCGAATATGACGCGCTTCTGGTAAACCGCGAGCACGATGCACCCCTCCTCGCTCACTATGCTGTGGCTGGTGCCGGGCTCGTGGACCATGAGGCTCCCGGTTTCAAGCCGTCCGTTCTCGTCAACTTGTGAGCCGGAGAGGACGAGGATGTGTTCGAAGCCGACATGCTCGTGCAGCGAGATCCTGCCTCCGGGCTGGTATTTCAGCAACGCGGCGGCTGCGCCATCCTTTCCATCCTTGTAAATCCAGAATACTTCCACGCCATCCCCGAACGGTTCCCATTTCAGTTCGTGCTGCCGCTTGGCAATGGAGAAAATGTCTTTGAGAATGAAGGGATTCACGCGGGGGTATGTAAACGGGTAACACTCCGGCGGGCAACATGCTTTTGCAAGTCGCTTGAAGTCAAGCGCGCGTGCTTGTGAATTCATGAAAGCGCGCGCACGCGTTCGACGGCGCGAAGAGCGTGGAGGAATACCCTGCGGTTGGCCGTCATTCAATCGCGGAAATGAACGCGAACGAGTCGGCCACCGCGCCGAAGACGCCGCCCTGCATTTTGATCATCTTGATCGCGGCGAGGTGATTCCCGTAATCGGTCGCGCCGGTGCAATCGGTGAGCATGATGCATTCGTATCCGCGGTCGTTTGCCTCGCGCATCGTGGTGTGAACGCACACGTCGGTCGTGATCCCGGTCAGGACGATGTTCTGGATGCCCTTCCGCTTGAGGATCATGTCCAGGTCCGTGGCGTAGAATGAACCCTTGCCTGGCTTGTCGATAATGACCTCGCCTGCAATCGGCGCGAGTTCAGGGATGATGTCCCAGCCCGGCTCGCCGCGGGTGAGGATGCGCCCGCATGGGCCGGGGTCGCCGATTCCCGCTCCGAGGCGCTGGCTGCGCCAGCGTTTGTTTTCGGGCAGGTCGGAGAGATCGGGCCGGTGCCCCTCGCGAGTGTGGATGATGTGGTATTTTTTCTTCCGGGCGGTTGCGAGCAACTGCTTGATGGGCTCGATGGGCGCGCGGGTCAGCGAAAGGTCGTAGCCCATTTTATCCACATAGCCGCCGTGTCCGCAGAAATCGGTCTGCATGTCGATGACAACGACAGCCGTGTTTTCCGGGCGGAGATCGCCGTTGTAAGGCCACGGATACGGATCGGACTCAACGTATTTATTCATGAAAGCGCCCCTTGTTCCCTCCCCATTCTGCGGGGGCCGGCTGGTTTTTTAAACATAAATCGGGAAACTATGCCAATGGATTCCAGGATGATTCAGGAAGGCAGCCGGTGTGCCGGCACACCCGCGCCGGCACACCCCAACCTTGGTAAACACCGCAACAATTGCTAGAAGAATATCTGGATGCCGGTGTGGAATTGATAGAGGTCGTGGTTCCGGTCGGGTGCGGATGCACCGAACACCGAGTTGCCATCCAGCGCGCCGTGATTGGCGATGTAGTAATACTGGAACCCCGCGTAGGCAGTCCAGTGACCGTAACCTTTCGGAACGAAATCGAGCGGTATGGATGCCTTGAACTCACTCGAAAAGACGCCCACCCCGGAACCGCCGGGGCTTCCGTCTTTCCTTTGATAGAAATGATCGGAAACAACACTTACGAAAGTTGGCAACTCGAACGTGATCGGCTCCCACGCCGTCTTCACGGTATACTTGGGATCGACACCCAGCACAAAATAATAACCCCTTTTTGAAGTCGCCGGCACCAGGTTGAAGGTCGCCTTGTTGGTTAGTTCGTCGAAATACTCCACGTAAGGATTGATGCTGAAGCCCCCCGGAATGAAGTTATCATGATAAGTGAGTTTCTCGTCGAGGTTCGTCGAAGTTGGGTATGCGCCGTTTTCGCTGACGAATGCGGTATAGGTGCTGTCCAGTTCCAGATCCTTGTAAAAAGTCAGGTTCAGGGCGATGGACGGATCGTCTTCGTTCCAGTTTCTATTCTGGGGGCCGGCCCTGTGCGAATGCACGCTGGCCCAGTTGGCGGGCGCGAGCGTGACGTCGGTCAGGAAGCCGCTGTCCTTGGAATAGAGGTCGATGAGCATCACGCCAAGGGGCTGCCAGACGACTCCCTTGTCCTCCACAATCAGGCCGCGCGGCGTGATATATTTGTCGGAAAATTCGTTCTGTAACAGGAAGTGAATTTTCGGCTCTTCGGATGGCGTCGCCGGGGCAGTCGTGCCCTTGGCGTCGGCTCCAGTGCCTGAGGTTGTCATATCTCCCGCAGCGGCCCGGCCGCCGGTGGACACGAATGCGCAAGCAAGCGCGATGACAGCCAGCGTGCTTTTGACAATGGTAAATAAAGGTTTTGTTTTAATAGAAGTTTCCTTGGTTGATGGTTTGATGTCATCACGCGCGGTAGGCGCAATAACAGCGCCCCGCATTAGCTGCGATCGTGCCACTGAAATAAGAAACTTTTAAGATGCTGCTTGTGAGCAACTTGCGATTAATCCAATTTAGCCGGTGCATGGGTGAACTTGTTTCAAGTGTACCATATGGAACACTTGAGACAGCGATGACCTAGCTCACACGCTGTGCGATTTTGCGGTAAATGCGGGTCCGGTGAACACCGAGAAGCCGCGCTGCCTCGGCGATGTTGCCATTCGTCTGGGCCAGCGCGCGCTGAATCAAAAGATTCTCCGCCTCCTCAAGATTCAGCGGAAGATCGGCGACAGCTCCGGCCTTGTTCGGGTTTGCGGGCGCGCCGGCGCCGCCAACTTTCGGCATGAGATACAAATGTTGCTGCTGGATTTCGCCGCCGCCGCTCTCGATGAGCGAGCGCTCGATGATGTTTTTCAATTCGCGCACGTTGCCCGGGAAATGGTACGCCTCCAGCGCCGCGAGCGCCTCCCCGCCGAGCCGCGGCGCCTTGATGCCCATCTCGGTCGCAAACAAATTCAAAAAATGCGCCGCGAGCAGCGCCACGTCCTCGCGCCGCTCCCGCAGCGGCGGAGTGGGCACCGTGAAGCGCGCCAGGCGGAAGTAAAGGTCCTGCCGGAACACTCCGGCCGCGATTTTCGCGTGCAGGTCCACGTTCGTGGCGGCGAGGATGCGCACGTCCACGGCTTTGCCCGCGGAGGCGCCCACCGGCGTCACGATCCCGTCTTCCAGCACGCGCAGCAATTTCGCTTGGAGCGCGAGCGGCATGTCCCCGATCTCGTCGAGGAAGAGCGTGCCGCCGTCCGCCAGTTCGAAATATCCCTTCCGGTCACTCACCGCGCCGGTGAAGGAACCCTTCACGTGGCCGAAGAACATCGATTCCGCGAGCTCCCCGGGGATCGCGACGCAATTCACCGGTACGAACGGCCCCGCCGCGCGCGGGCCGCCATAGTGGATGCCGCGCGCGATCAATTCCTTGCCGGTGCCGCTTTCACCCGTCATGAGCACGCTGGTCGCGCCGAAATTGTGGAGGCGCTGCACGTCCTGCAAAATCTTGCGGATCGTTTTGCTCTGCCCCACGAACCCCTCGATGCCCCAGCGTTTCGCCTCGCGGTCGGAGAGGATCGTCAATTTCTCGTCCGCGGTTTGCAGTGCGGCCTCGGCTTTTTCACGGCGCTGGATTTCGTTTTGCAACCGCTCGTTTGTGGCAGTCAGCTCGCGGTTTTTGTCGAGCAACTCGCGCGTGAGGCGCACATTTTTCAAATGGTTCTCCACGCGCGCCAGCACCTCGCCGGCATGGAACGGTTTCGTGATGTAATCGATTCCGCCCGCGCGGAACCCCTCCACCACGCTCTCCATCTCGCCGCGCGCGCTGATGAAAATCACCGGCACCTCCGCGGTCGCCGGGTCGGCCTTCAGCCGCCGGCAGGTCTCCAGTCCGTTCAAGCCCGACATCATCACGTCGAGCAGGATGAGATCGGGCTCGCCACGCGCCGCGATTTTCAGCGCCACCTCGCCGCTCGGCGCGGCGAGGATGCGGTAGCCCTCCGGCTCCAGCGCATCGGTGAGGACCTGGAGGTTCGTGGGATTGTCGTCCACGAGCAGGATTTTTTCGCGGGAGGGTGTGGTCATGATTGGGAGAGGGGCAACGCGGCCCGTGATTTGTCGAGGAACTCGAGGATGGCGGCCATGTCGTAGCGGTCGGCCATGCGTTGCAAATGCTCCGCCACGCGCCGCCCGCCTGCATCGGCGCGCGCGATTTCCGCGAGGCAGCCGCGGATTTCGGTGGTGCTGTAGAGTTCCGCCGCGGCCCTCACGCGAGCCGCCATTTCCCCGGGGAAAGTGAAATCGCCCGGCTCCGGCGGCGCGCCTGCTTCCACGGCGCCTGGCGAGGGGAGCGGCTCGAATTCCACGCCGAGCAGGTTCTTCAGGCACTCGCACAATCGCTCGCACCGGAACGGCTTCGCGAAGAAATCGTCGAACCCGGCGTCGAGATACCGCCTCTGCTCGTGGTCGAACGCCGAGGCGGAGTGCGCCACCATTTTTATCCTGTCACCGTGGCCGGAGAGGATTCGCTGCGTGGTTTCGATGCCGTTCATTCCGGGCATCCAGATATCCATGAACACGATATCCGGCCGGCTTTCGCGCGCGAGTTCCACGGCCTGCGCGCCGTTCTCCGCGGTGGCGACCTCGCACCCGATGGCCCTGAGGATGCTCGCGAGCACCTCGCGATTTTCCCGGATGTCATCCACCACCAGCGCGAGCACGCGGCAGCCGGGCGCGAGTTGCAGGAAATTCTGCTCGTGGTCAGGCGTGACCCCGCCCGCCTCGGGCAGCGGCACGGTGAAACAGAACGACGACCCTTTGCCCTCCTCGGAAGTAAACCAAAGCCTGCCGCCCATCAAGTCCACGCATTGCCGCGTGATCGCCAGCCCGAGGCCCGCGCCCCCCTGGTGCGTCCCGCGCGCCCCCTGGCGAAACGGTTGTAAAACATTCGCCTGCTCCTCCGCCGGGATGCCGATGCCGGTGTCGCGCACCTCGAACCGGTGGACGCCTTCCGGCTGCGGGTCGATGCGGAGCGTCACCTCGCCCGTGCCGGTGAATTTCACGGCGTTCCCGAGCAGGTTGATGAGCACCTGCCGGAGCTTTCCTTCGTCCCCATGCACCCAACTCGCCTGCGCGACGGAACTCTCGATCCGCAGCCGGATCCCCTTCTGCTGGCAGCGGTGCTGGAACATCGATTCGAGGCGCCGCACGAGGCTGTGCAGGTCGAAATTCGCGTTTTGCAATTCCATCCGCCCCGCCTCGATCTTGGAAATATCCAGCACGTCGTCGATCAGGCCGAAGAGATGGTTCCCGCTCGTCGCGATGGTCTCGACCGCGCGGCGCTGCTCGGGCGCGAGGTTCTGGTTGCGCTGGAGGATTTGCGCGTAGCCGAGTATCGCGTTGAGCGGCGTGCGGATCTCGTGGCTCATGTGCGCGAGGAAGGTCGATTTCGCCCGGCTCGCCATCTCCGCGGCGTCCTCGGCCCGCTTCCGCTCGACGATCTCGGCCTGCAACGCGGCGTTGGATTTCGCCAGCTCCGCCGTCCGTTCCGCCACGCGCACCTCGAGTTCGTCGTGCGCTTTTTGCAGCGTCGTCGCCACCTGCTTGCGCCCGGTGACATCCTCGACCGCCCCCTCGTAATACAAAATCGCGCCGCGCCCGTCGCGCACCGCGCGCGCCTTTTCGGAAATCCAGATCACCCGCCCGTCCCTGCGGCGCACCTGCGATTCAAAATCCGACACCGATCCCTTTTCATGCACGAGCCGCATGAATTCCTCGCGGCGCCTTGGATCGACATAAAGCCGCCCGCCGATGTCCACGAGGTCCGCCATCAACTGCACCGGCGATTCGTAGCCGTAAATCCGCGCCAGCGCCGGGTTCGCGCTGATGTAGCGCCCGTCGAGCGTGGTCTGGAAAATCCCCTCGATCGAGTTCTCGAAAATTTCGCGGTATTTTTTTTCCGTGGCTCGCAGCACGTCCTCCACGCGCTGGCGCTCGGACACCTCGTTTGAAAGCTCCGCCGTCCGCTCGGCGACGCGTTGCTCGATCTCCGCCGTGCGCCGCAGCCCGCGCGAAATATACGCCGCGATGAGGGTGGTGATCATCAGCCCCGCCGCGAGCGCCGCCCACGATTGCCGGGGCGAACCCGCCGCCGCGTAACCGGCCGCCGGGCGGAAAAACACGTCCCATGTCATTCCCGCCACCGCGAGCGTCTGCCGCGAGACCAGGCCGTCCGAATTCGCGCCGGGTTTACCCGCGCT
This sequence comes from Chthoniobacteraceae bacterium, assembly GCA_035550335.1. GTDB lineage: Bacteria > Verrucomicrobiota > Verrucomicrobiia > Chthoniobacterales > Chthoniobacteraceae > DASZPK01. The sequence continues at coordinate 9,076 of DASZPK010000091.1, forward strand.
GTAAATCACCTCGTTTCCGTTCGCGCGGTCGAGGATCGTCACGCTCACGTCGTTGCGCACCAGGTTTTTCCAGGACGATTCCACGAGATCCCCGATGCGAAACACCGCTGAGCCGAACCCCGCGAGATTTTGCCGGCGCTGCTCCAGCGTCCCGGCCTCGCCGCGGAAGATCGGCATCACCACGAGGAAACCCATCTGGTTTTCGGTCTCCTGTACGAGGCGGATCGGCACGGTTGCCACCGGCAGCCCGGTATCGCGCGCCTGGTCGAGCGCGGACTTGCGCTGCGGGCTGGAGGCAAGGTCGAATCCCAGCGCCGCCTCGTTTTTCTCAAACGGCTGCTCGTAATACACCGGCACGTATTCCTCGCGGTGCGTTGCCGCCACCATGCGCCCGTCCGCGTTCAACTCGCTGAATTTGAAATCCGTAAACCCGTCGCGGTGGGCCGCGGCCTCGTAATCCTCGCGTTGCGCGTCAGTCACAAGCGGGTCCCACGAAAGCCCCTGCAACTCGGGATGCCGCACCCGGGCGTCGGCCACGAATTTGTCGAAATCGACGCGCGAGAAATGTTCGTTGGCGGAATAGAACGCCGCCACCGAATGCAACACCTCCAGCGACCCGAGCATGCGGTTTTGCAGGATCTCCAGGCGTTCCTGCGCGAGGTTGTCGAGTTCGTCCTGCGAGCTTTTCCGCTCCCAGCCGCGGAGGATGAAAAACAGCGCCAGCGAGAGCGCCGCGCCGAGGATGATCACCAGCAGCAGGGCCATGCGGCGTGCAGGTACCGCACCCGCGCGCGTTGCGCGTGACGCCCCTCTCCGCATCTCAAATTCCCCGGTATTACCCATAGCAAATCAGCCAAAAACTTTTTCCTAACGCCGCGCCCGGGGAGATGCGCTGAGTTGCAAAACGGGTTATGACTGCGCCAATTCCGCCCGGGGCGCAAGCTAATTTTAACCGCGGCGCGGTTTACAGGCGGCGCGCCCCGCGAACTGTTGCAATTGTTGCATTCTGCAACATTTGGAACAGATTGCGCCCCGGCTCACGGTGCGCCGCTTTTTGCTCGTGATTTTATAATACCCTCCCGTCAAGCCAGATGTGGCCCGCGGCAAAATTCTGGCACGAACAAAGCTTATGCTGCGGCGGGCTATGAGCAGCAACGGCGCAAAAGGGATCATCAGCATCGAGGCCGAACCGTATCACTACGAGTTCGACCCGGCGCACACCGCGCTCGTCATCATCGACATGCAGCGCGATTTTCTTGAGCCCGGCGGCTTCGGCGAAATGCTCGGCAACGACGTCTCGCAGCTTCGCCGCACCATCGAGCCCAACAAAAAACTGCTCGCCGCCTGGCGCGCTGCCGGCCTCCAGGTGATACACACCCGCGAAGGCCACCGGCCCGATCTCACCGACCTCCCGCCTTCCAAGAAAGTCCGCGGCCGCAGCCCCACCACCATCGGCGACAAGGGCCCCATGGGCCGCATCCTTGTCCGCGGCGAGGAGGGGCACGACATCATCCCCGAGCTCTATCCGCTGCCGAGCGAACCGGTGATCGACAAGCCGGGCAAGGGGGCGTTTTACGCCACCGACCTGCACTCCATTTTGCAGCACCGCAACATCAAGCACCTGGTCGTCACCGGCGTCACCACCGAGGTCTGCGTGAACACCACCGTGCGCGAGGCCAACGACCGCGGCTACGATTGCCTCGTGCCGGAGGATTGCGCCGGCTCCTATTTTCCCGAGTTTCACGAGGCTGGCCTGAAAATGATCAAGGCCCAGGGCGGCATCTTCGGCTGGGTCTCCGATTCCGGGAAACTCATCGCCGCCCTCGAAACACTCAACACAGCCAAGCTGTAACACAAACGCACACATCATCACACATGACCACCACTACAAAACCTAAAATCTGGGTCCCCGGGGACTGGAACGCCTTCTTCGGCTTCGGCACCAACATCCTCGTCAACCTCCTCACCCTCACCGCCCTGCTGCGCTTCGTGTTAAAAATGCCGGACGACCTCGTCTTCGGCCACATCCTGCCCGCGACGGGCATGATGATGTTCCTCTCCACGCTTTACTACGCATGGCTCGCGTACCGGCTCGCGAAAAAGACCGGGCGCGACGACGTCTGTGCGCTCCCGTCGGGCATTAGCGTGCCGCACATGTTCATCGTGACTTTCGTCATCATGCTTCCCATCGCCCAGAAAACCGGCAACCCGATCAAGGGCTGGGAGGCGGGGCTCACGTGGGTCTTCATCCAGAGCTTCGTGCTCATGGCGGGCGGGTTTGTGGCCCCGATCGTGAGGAAAATCACCCCGCGCGCAGCGCTGCTCGGCACGCTCGCCGGTGTTTCGGTGACATTCATTTCGATGAAACCGGCGATCGAGATGTTCATGACGCCGGTCATCGGCATCACCTGCTTCGCCATCATCCTTCTGAGCTGGTTCGGCGGCGTGAAATACCGCGGCATCCCCGCGGGTCTTGTGGCCATCGCCGTCGGCACCGTGATCGCATGGCTTTCAACTGCGCTCGGGCTCAATTACGGCGGGCTGACCTTGAAGGGCCTGGCCGATTCGGTCACCGGCTTCGGCTTCCACATGCCAATGCCCGTGTTCGGCCACACATTCGGCGGCTTTGAATACCTCGGCACCATCCTGGTGACCGCGATCCCGTTCGGCATCTACGATCTCGTCGAGGCGATGGACAACGTCGAGAGCGCCGCGGTCGCGGGCGACAGCTTCCCGACCACGCGCGTCCTCACCGCGGACGGCGTCGTGAGCCTCATCGGCTGCCTCATGGGCAACCCATTTATAAACGCTGTTTATATCGGACATCCCGGCTGGAAGGCGATGGGAGGCCGCATCGGTTACTCCGCCGCCACCGGCATCATGGTCATCGCCCTCTGCTGGTTTGGCACCATTTCCGTGATGCTTTCGCTCGTGCCCACGGTCGCCATCCTGCCGATCCTGCTCTACATCG
>DASZPK010000092.1:0-4954 GCA_035550335.1 Chthoniobacteraceae bacterium
TGATTTTCAACTCGTCGAATTGCCTGCCGGTGACGAGAAACAGGCGGCGTCCCGATTTGCGGAAACGCCGCAACGCCTCCAGCGTCTGCTTTTCCACAACGCCCTCGTGCGCGAGGGTTCCGTCGAAATCCGCGGCGAGGGCGCGGACGTTTGCCGGGCTGCGTGCCGGCGCAGGCGCGGGACTGGGGGTGGCATGCTGCTCCATGGGGTTTATAAAATGTATATCGCACGAAATCGGGGCGGCGGTCGCAACCGGACGCATTGGCCCGCGCTTACGAGCCCGGCGCGCCCTTGAGCGGCACACGCAAAGGCGTGCTGGCGCGATAAAGCTCCAAGTGGGCCTGGATTTCGGCCGCCAGTTCTGTTTTCCCATCGGCGGTGGCAATTTCCGCGGCGCGCCGTGCGGTTTCAATCGCCTCGTCAAAACGATGCGCCTCCGCATACGCGGCGGCGAGGACGTCGAGCACCTCGGGGATGTGGCCGCCGGACAATTCATTCGTGCGCGAGGCGAGCTCGACTGCGGCGTTTCCGTTGCGCACCTTGTCGTCGGGGCAGGTCGCGAGCAGCTTGGCGAGCTTCAATTGCACGACAACGTCGTCTGGCGTGAGTTTCAGCGCTTTCTGGTATTGGTAGAGCGCGCCGCGCGCCTGGCCATCCTCAAGGAGCGCGTTGCCGAGGTTCACATGCGCGCCGGCAAAATCGGGATTGATCTCCAGCGCCTTTTGCAGGAGGTCGATCGCCTCCTTCATGTCGCCGCCTTTTTCGACGAGCACGCCGCCGAGGAGGTTGTAGGCCTCCGGCAGCTTGGGCCGGAATTTGATGACCATGCGCAATTGCTTTTCCGCGTCGTCAAGGCGGTGCTCCTGGATATAGGCGGCCGCGAGATTGTCGCGGGCCTCGACGTGCCCCTCGTCGATCTGCAACGCGCGCTCGAAATGCTTGATCGCGCCCTCCACGTCGTTGTTGTCGAGAAGGATGACGCCGAGATTATTTTCCGGTTCGGCGTAGGAGGGCATGAGCGCGATTGATTTTTTGTATTCGGCCATGGCGTCGTCCATGCGTCCCGCGCGCTCGTAGGCGAAACCGAGGAAGTTGCGTGTGATGCCGTTGTCCGGCGTGCATGCAAGGGCGTTCTCCCATAATGCCACGCCATCCTGCCACGTTTTCGTCTGTTCCACGGCGAGCCGCATCAGCACCGCGATCACGAGCGCCGCCGCGATGCTCAAAATCTCCCGCCGGAAAGGAATCGCCGCGGCCAGCGACGCGACGCCCCACGTCGCCATGATGACGAGTCCGATCTCCGGCAGGTACGTGTACCGGTCGGCGTGCCCTTCCTTTCCCAGCGGCACAAAGCCGATCACCGGCACCATCATTCCCAAATACCAAAACCATCCCGTGAAAAGCGCGGGCTGCCTTTTTCGCCACACGAACACCGCGATGGAGACGGCTGCGAGCAGGGCGGCCGCTCCCGCGACCTGCCATGCGGGAATCGACGCGGGATAGGGATAGTACGCCGCTAGTTTTACAGGGTAAAACATCTTCCCGATGTAAATGATGTACGAGACCAGCGCGTTTTCGACCCGCAGCCACGAGGACTGGTTCAACCCCGTGGCGACCTTGCCGGCCTCCGGGGTCCTCCCGATGAGTGACTGGACGCACGACGCCGCCGAGAGCGCAAAAAGCGGAAGCTTTTCGACAAAGAGCCTCACGAACACGCGCATCTCCCCGCGCCCGGCCTTCTCCGCCTCCGCAAATCGCCCCAGCGGCCAGTAATCCAGCAGCAGCAGCACGCATGGGAGCGTGACGATCATTTGCTTCGACATCAAGCCAAGCGCCATCGCGACCGCAATTAACGCGTACCGCGCCACCGTTCGTTTTCGGGTGTAAAACACGTGTGCGCCGAGCGCGAGCATGAAGAAAACCCCGCAAAGCACATCCTTCCGCTCCGCGATCCACGCCACCGATTCCGCGCGCAACGGGTGGATTGCAAATACCGCCGCCACAAACGCGCACGGCCAGAGTTGCCCCGTGGCCCGCCACAGCACGAGGAAAAGCGCAATCACCGCGGCGATGTGCAGCGCCACGTTGGTGAGGTGGTGCCCGCCGGGATATTGCAGCCCGTAAAGCTGGCAATCGAGCATGTGGGAAATCGTCGAGAGCGGCGTCCAGAGATAAAGGTCGCTGTGGCTGAACGCCCACCCAATCGACTTGAAGCTCAGCCCGTGGACGACCTCCGGGTTGTCGTAGACGTAGGCGCCGTCGTCGTAAGGGACGAAATCGAAATTCATCGTCTGCCCGAAAACCGCAAACGTGACACCCGCAAGCAGCACGCACACAATAAACGCCATCCAGCCGGCGGGAATGGCTGCCAACGCGGCTTGCAACGAGCTCGAAGGAGCGGGCGCGCCCTTTTCCACGCGTGCGCTCCTGTTCGATTTGCGGCCCATGGTCGCCGCCTTTTACGCTTCCACGAGCAGGCGCGCGGGGTCCTCGATGCAATCCTTCACCCGCACGAGGAATGTCACCGCCTCTTTGCCATCCACCACGCGGTGATCGTAGCTCAGCGCGAGATACATCATCGGACGGATGACCACCTGGCCGTCGACCGCCACGGGGCGCTGCTGGATTTTGTGCATGCCGAGGATGCCGCTTTGCGGCGGGTTGAGGATCGGGGTGCTCATGAGCGAGCCGTAAATGCCGCCATTGGAAATCGTGAACACGCCCCCCTGCAAATCCTCCACTTTGATCTTTCCCTCGCGCGATTTCTTCGCGTAATCGGCAAGGTCCGCCTCGATCTGCGCGAAAGTCTTTTGGTCGGCGTCACGGATCACCGGCACGATGAGCCCCCGCTCGGTGCCGACGGCGACGCCGATGTCGAAATAATGGTTCTGGATGAAATCGTCGCCGTCCATGCGACCATTCACCGAGGGGACTTCCTTGAGCGCGGAGACCGCCGCCTTGATGAAGAACGACATGAACCCGAGCTTGATGCCGTGCTGTTTCTGGAAGCTTTCCTGCACGCGCGCGCGCAGGTCCATCACGGCGGACATGTCGCATTCGTTAAACGTTGTTAAAATAGCCGCGGTATGCTGCGCATTCACCAGTTGCGTGGCGATCTTGCGGCGCAACGGCGAGAGCTTTTTGCGGGTGAAACGCGCTTCACCCGATGCGGGCGCGGGCGCGGGCGGTGCGGGTTCCTCTTTTTCAACTTCCGGTTCCGGAGGGGCTGGCGCTGCAACGGGCTCCTGCGGCTTCGGCGGTTCGGGTGCGGGAGCAGGTTTTGGCTCGGCTGCTTTTTTCGATTTTTTCGCCGGGGCGGGTTCATCCTTGGGCGCTGGCGCGGACGCCGGTTTCGCAGCGGCGGCGGAATCCTCGATCACCGCGACCACCTCGCCGATTTTCACCTCGGCGCCCTCGGCCACTTTCGTGCGCAGCGTCCCGGCGCCCTCGGCGGTCACTTCGGTTGAAACCTTGTCTGTCTCCAGCGTGAAAAGCGCGTCGCCCTGCTTCACGGCTTCGCCCTCTTTTTTCAACCACGCCGCGAGAATACCGCTTGTGATCGATTCACCGACGGCAGGAATTTTGACTTCAATGCTCATGAGAAATTTCGGCGGACAGGCCCTGTATCTTAAATGCTGAATGCAAGTTCAATGATGAACTTCTGCTCGCGCTTGTGCATCGCGAGCGCGCCCACCGCGGGGCTCGCGCCCGAGTCGCGCCCCGCATACCAAATCGGCCGCTGGTGCCCGTGCAGGCGGTCGAGCGCAAGATAGATGTACGACCACGCCCCCATGTTCTGCGGCTCCTCCTGGCACCAGACCAACTTCGTCTTCGCGGGGTAGCGGTCGAGTTCCTTCATCAGCGTCCCCTCATCGAGCGGGTAAAGCTGCTCGAGCCGGATGATGGCCGTGCCCGTTGCTTTCTGCGCCTCGCGATAATTCAGCAAATCGTAATAGACCTTGCCCGTGCACAAAATGATGCGGTCGATTTTCTCCTGCTTCGCGAGCAACGGCGCGGGGAGGATTCCCTCGAATCCCCCCTTGGTGAAATCCTCCAGCGTCGAGACGCATTGCTCGGCGCGCAGCAGGCTCTTCGGCGTCATGATGACGAGCGGCTTGCGGAATTTCCGTTTCATCTGCCGGCGCAGCACGTGGAAATATTGCGCGGGCGTGGTGAGGTTGCAGACCTGGATGTTGTCCTCGGCGCAGAGCTGCAAAAACCGCTCAAGTCGCGCGCTGGAATGTTCCGGCCCCTGCCCCTCGTAGCCATGCGGGAGCAGCAGCACGATGCCGCAAGGGCGCTGCCATTTCGATTCCGCCGACGAGATGAACTGGTCGATGATCACCTGCGCGCCATTCGCGAAATCGCCAAACTGCGCCTCCCACAAACAGAGCATCTCCGGGTAATCGAGCGAATATCCGTAATCGAACCCGAGCACCGCCGCCTCGGAAAGCGAGCTGTTATACACGCAAAAGCGTGCCTGGTCCTGCGCGATGTTCGCCAGCGGGATGTAGCGCGCGCGCGTCTGCGCATCGTAAATCACCGAATGCCTCTGGCTGAACGTCCCGCGCCGGCTGTCCTGCCCCGAAAGCCGCACCGGAATGCCCTCCTCGAGCAGCGTGCCGAACGCGAGCGATTCCGCGTAGCCCCAGTCGAACGGCCCGCCATCCTGGTAAATTTTCGCGCGCCGCTCGAGCAGCATGCGCTTCACCTTCGGCAACACATTGAAATTCTCCGGCACAGTCGTGAGCGCCTTCACGACTTTCTCCACCTGTTCTTTTTTGACGGTCGTATCCACGGGCTTGTGGCTGTAAGGCGCCTGGAACACCGCGGTCGATTCACTGAACTTCGCTTTCTTCGCCTTGCCGGCCTGCTGCTCGGCCGCCTTCACCTCGTCGTGCGCCGCCTCGTAGCGCATCTCGAACACTATTTCGAGCGACGCGATTTCCTCCTC
>DASZPK010000093.1:0-8718 GCA_035550335.1 Chthoniobacteraceae bacterium
AAGTTTTTGGACAATGAGACGCGCCGAAACTGGAGGAGAGACTCCGCCAGTTTGATAGATAGGATAAAGGAGTCTCTCCCCCACAATGGAGGAGTCACTCCGCCAGATATAGGAGAAGTTAAAGGGAAAGAATCAGTACAAAATGAATCAGTGCTGAAGGATTATTCGGTGAGCCGAAACGAGACCGACGAATACGGATGGGAACAGGTTTTTGATTTTTTCCAACCGACAGGCGAAACCGTTACCAGGGGAAAATATTGGCTGAAAATGTTTAGGCAATTCGGAGACAGGTTCATGGGGTTCATTTCAGACCTGAAAAGTGTGCCCGTCGCCGAGCGTTGCCCGCGCATGGAAGCTTGGCTCAGGCCGTTGAAGGCCGCGCGCAATGGCGCTCCCTCTCCCCGTGGGATTATCGAGCCGAAGCAGAACCAGAATGACGCTGGGGAGAGGAGCAGCTTTGACTGGGATTCCGCTAAAAAGAAGATTCGAGGGGAAACATAATGCACAGGGATAGGCGCATCCGACCAACGACGGGGCGGTTGCTGGCGGAGGCGCGCGAGCATTATGCCGACGCACTACTTGCCCACCAAGGCATTAAGAAAAATGTAAACCTATTTCTTGAAAATATGTGGCGGATGGGCCGCGCGCTTTCGCAAATAAAAAACATTGTGGGTCGCGGCGCGTGGTTGCCATGGCTGGAAAATCATTTTCCGGAGCTGGGGGAAAACCCGGAGACCAGGCGGCGCAATGCCTGGCGTTGCATTTATCTTTTCGAGAAAAACCCAAACGTGCGGAATTCCGCACGTTTGGGTTTTTCCGAAGAAAGCGTACGCAAGGTCATGTGGGGCTACCTGCCCCAAAAGCAGCGGCCAGCGTTGCCAGGAGACGAGCCAATTAAACCCGCTCCACACCAGCTCACGTTCGTGAACCATTATTTCAAGTTCCGCCGGCAGATGAAGATCGGGCGAGTGAAACCCGACGTCGCACGCATGCGCGAGGACCTCGCGCCGGTGATCACGGACCTAGTCGAGCTCCTGGGGAGCGACTGGCTCGCGAAGTTTTTGTAGGTGCTGTGGAGCATATACGAGCGCTTGAACTAGCAAAAAGGGGTTAATGCTCCTGGTTGACACGGTGGCCGTTTTGCATGAACCACCTGCTTGAATTCCGCCGTGCCCTCGATATTGCGAAATCCGGGATCGACGTTGAAAACCGAACCGCGTCCCTTTCCTTTTCGAGCGAAAAGCCGGTAAAGCGTACCTACCCCCTCGACTATCCCAACAAGGACCTTGCCGGGAAAACCCTCTACGAAGTGCTCGACCATTCGGAGGGCGCTGTTGACCTATCCCGGTTGCGCGACAAAGGCCCCTTTCTGGTCGATCATGACCCCAAGACGCAGATCGGCGTCGTTGACCAGGTGAGCATCGCAAACCGTCGCGGCCTCGCCGTCGTGCGCTTTGGCAACTCGCCCCGCGCACAATACGAATTCAAGGACGTGGCGGACGGCGTGCGCTCCGGCATCAGCGTGGGCTACACGATCCAAAATTACACCATTGCCGGGAACGTGCTCACGGCCACCAAATGGCGACCGCATGAAATTTCCCTCCTTTCGATTGGAGCCGATGAAAGCGTCGGGATCGGCAGGAGCGCCCGCACGCACGAGGCGGCGCTCACACGCGGCAACGTGCGCGGCCACGCGAAGCGGCCAGCGGGTTTCCTGACGCGCGGGCCCAATCCCTCGCACTTGCGCGAGTACAGCCTTTGCCGGGCTTTTGTGGACGCGGCAAGGAACGATGGACGCCCCAAGGGCTTCGAGGCGGAAATCGACCAGGAGATCAAGCGGGACCTTGGCAACCGGGCGTTGCATTTGCCTCCCGTGGGTGGCTTCCTCGTGCCGAGCGTGGTTTTCATTCGCGATTTGACGGCGGCTGTTGCCGCTGCCGCCGGCGTCGGCATCGAGACGGAGATCGGATCGCTGGTTCCCTTCCTTCGTCACAAATCGGTTTGCCTCTCGCTTGGCGCGCAATCGTGCTCCGGCCTCGTGGGCGACCTCGCACTGCCAAGGCAGACCGGCACAGTTACCGCGTCATGGCTTGGCGAGACTGACGCGCAGGGGGAATCCGACCAGGCATTTAATCAGCTCGGCCTTTCGCCGAAGCGCATCTGCACGCGCACGACCTACTCGCGCCAGCTCCTCGAGCAGACCAACGGCATTATCGAAAAATATGTGCAATGGGATTTGCTAGACGCGATCGGCGTTGCGATCGACGCGGCGGCGCTCACCGGCACGGGGAACCAAAACGAGCCGACGGGCATTCTGAACACGAGCGGGATCGCGAGCCTCACCTTTGGAGGCTCCGCCAATTGGGCGAGCGTCGTCTCGTTCGAAAACAAGGTCGCGAACAACGACGCCGATATCGGCTCCCTCGCCTACGCGATGTCCCCGGCCTGCAAAAACTCGTTCAAGACCGCGTTGCGGACGCCGACCTATGGCAACGGGTTTCTATGGAATCCCGACGACAACACGGTGAACGGCTACCCGGCGCTGGCTTCAAACCAGCTCAGCGCGACGAACCAGGTGATTTTTGGAAACTGGGCTGACCTCATCATCGCGGGATGGGGAGAGTTTTTCGACGTGATCGTCGATCCGTTCAGCCTCGCGACAACGGGCCAGATTCGCGTCGTGGTAAATTGCTTTGTCGATGTCGGCGCGCGCCACGGTTCCAGCTTCTGCGCCTCGTCTGACGCGGGCAACCAATAAAACCAAAAACCCCTATGGCATTACCAATTACCCATCGGCGCGACGGGGAGACCAAAAAAGTCACCGTGCGCATCATCGAGGATACCGTCATCAACGGCATCGGCCACGTTTTCGCCGAGCGCCGCGAAAAGGATAAAAACGGCAAGGAGATTCCCGGCGGCAAAATCATCCGCGAGGCGGATATCGTCCCGAACGTCAAGCACGAGGATTATTTGATTTTGAAGCGCTTCGGGCGCTGCGAGCTGATTCCCGAGGAGGAAGCGCCCGTGGTGCCGCAGCCGGACACCGGCCCGCGCAGGAGAAAGGCGGCGTGAAATGCCGTATTTCGTCCAGACGAGGCCCGTAAAGCGCCAGTCCTGGGTGCGGCGTTGGAACGAGGTTCCCGGCGCGCCACGCGTGGAGACGGTGCACACGTTTTTCCCGACTTACGAGCAATGGCGCGAGTTTTATCTTGGCTGGCTTGAAGCCGGGAAACCCAAGCTCGACCGCGCGGTCTGGCAGCATTGGAGCGGGGATTGGGACGAGCACTATATGCCGCGGCTCGAAAAAGAATTGCGGGAGCAGGAGGAAAAAAACGATGAAAGACAAAATTTGCGACAGCGGAAAACCGTTCGTGGGAAGCCTAAGCACGGGCGCGCGGGCGCAGCACAACAAGGCGCTGATAAACGGAAAGGCCATTTCCGCGCGACTCAACGCAGCTCCGCCGACCGTGGGCCCGGTGCAGCCCGTCTGCGAAAAGCATGACGACGTTGGCGCGCCGCGCTATCCCGAGGACTCGAAAAAAATCTTTAAACAGCATGGCCTTAAACTTTGAAACTTTCCGTGGTGGTTCATGGAAAAAATCCTCGCGCCGCTTTTTCGGGAGCGGCGCGCGGCGTGGTCATAGTGCAAGTCTGGCGGTGATGGGCTAGGTGATCGGTTCATCACCGCCAGCTTGTAATTTTTTAAAATGACGCAACAGGAACAACTTTTGACGGTGCTCTCATGGGACACGACCGGCGTGGAGAAAGGCGCGCAGCGGGTTGAGCGTGCGTACAAGCGACTACGCGAGCAGGAGGACAAAATGGACCCGCGCAAAAAAGGCGCCAGCGGTCGCGGCGCCGGCCGTTATGCGGCCGGGGGCGGAAACATGGGCTGGGCATTGCACGATTTGGCCGAGGGGAGGACGCGCAATGGCCTCATGCGTCTGGGGGAAGCTTTCAAATTGAACGCAGTAAAGGCGACGGCATTTTTCGCGGCCATCGCGGCGGGTCGCGCGATATTGCGCACGGCGAACGAGCAGATCGAGGAAATGCAGACGGCAGGGGCCCGCCTACAACAAAGCTTCGACGCCGGCAGGCTTAGCACGGTCGCCGCTTACACTACTCCCGGCGCTGGCGAGAGTACGATCAACAGCCGGATCGAGGAGCTGAACAAGCAGGCAGAAGGAGAGAAGCAGGTGCAGGTCGATGCATCCCGCGTGCAAGGTTCGTCCCTTTCCAATAATATCGACGTTTCAAAAAACTGGTTGTTTAACAACGCCAATTCGGGCCCGGTTTCGATAACTGCCCTTGCTGCGCTTGGTGCAGGCCCAATGGCACCTATTGCGGCGCTACTGGGACACAAGGCCGGTGATTTGCTGGATAAATACCAGGGCAAAGGTTGGCTGGGAAATTCCCTCTCCGGAAAATACGGCGTCTATAAAGACTCCGAAAAAATCGTGCAGGAATCCCAGACCCGCGAGAAGGATGTGGAGGCGGAGGCCAACAATCTCAAAATGAAACGCGCCGAGGCGCTCGCCGACAAAACCACGATTGCACAGCAAAGCGGGCCCGGTGGCGATGCGTACGAGGCGAAACGGCTTGAGCTGAAGCTTCAGCAAGAGGAGGAGGAGATCCTCGCCAAAAAGCAGGGGTACAGCGACGCGGAATTGAAAAGCATCAAGGACCGCTACGACGCGCTTCGGGAGGTTTTGGTGGTTGAGAAGGACCTTGCGATTACCCGTTTCCGGCAAAGCTCGTACCAGCTCGACACGCACGGCTCCTACGAGGGGGCATATAGCGAGAAACTCGATAACGCGCAAAACCAGATCGCGGCCAGTACTCGTTTGTTGAATAGCGGAAATTTGAACGAGGAGCAGACTCGCGAGGAATCGCTAAGACTGAAGGAGGCGCAGAACCAGGCTAACGATGCAATGGTCTCCCGTTTCCTCAACCCGGACGGGACCCGCAAACCTCTTTACCAGGTCCAGGCAGAGGCCCGCGCGGAGAAGATCGCGCAACGGCGGACGCGATATTTTTTGCAGCATTACGACCGCAACGGGAAATACATCCACGGCTCCGGGACACCAGGCGGCGGAGAGACAACCGGCGGCGTGGGAGAATCAACCGACGCAACTCCATACAACGCGGCGGGAGCCGATGCCACGGGGATTCCGGATTACATGCGGGATTTTAATGACTTTTTCCATCATGGCGCAGCAGTTCAGGCGGCAGCGGCGGCGGAAGCGAAGAACGCGTCGGCCCCGTCGCAAGCCGCCCCGAAGAAGGACACGGGGGATTTATACAACCTGCTCGACTCTCGCCTGCCGAAGGCGACCGCCTGACCGGCTTCCGCGCGTCTGGAATGCGCCACGGAAATTCGAGCTGCTTCAAAACCGTGGGGCGAACATCGAGCACAAACTCGAATTGCTCTGCCTCATGCCGCGGCGCTTTCGCAAGAAACGCCGAGTTGCCGGCATCGCGCGAAAAACTTCTCCTCCTCGACGTTCTGTCGCTTCAGCTTCGCATCCTCGCTCTCACCCTCCAGCTCGCGCACAAATCCCGGCTCGTTTAAATCGACGATCACGATCGGGCCTTTGATGCCGTGCGCCTGGCGGTAGGCTTTGCGATTGGTTTTGACCATGCACCAGTGCTTGCACGTCCATTTTTCCTCCTCCTCTTGGCGCTGCATCGCTGCGGGATCGGGCATTTCGTTAAAACGCTCACCGAGCGCACGTTTTTCGATCTCGGAAAGGTTAAAGCCCTTTTTCAGCAGCCATTCCTCAGCGGCCCCTCTCCAAATCATTCCGATCTCGTTGTAAGCTTCCCGTGGCAATTGGCCGGAACGCACAAATGCTTCGAGTTTGGCCCGCATGTGACTTCTGCAATGGAAAAAAAGTTCAGTCGCTAGCTCAACCGGCATCGTCTGATTTGTCTTTTGCTTTAGCGAAATTTCATTCAGGTCTGCGCGCGAATTTGCTTCGCGGATTCTGGCCTCCTCCAATGCATCAGCGGAAGCGCTGAAGATCGCCTGGAAGGCTGGAATGGACTCGTAAAGCTTTGCCCCCCTCGGGCCATTCTCATGCCGTAGTTTTTTAAGGCTGCTCCTGACCTCATCGCGGCTCTTGCCGGTCATCTCGGAAAATTGTCTGATGGAAAACCTCATGGCCATGCTTGGCTGTCAATTCAGGCCACACAATGTAAAACACAAAATCTGTAAGTGTTTGATTTACTGCCTGTAGCATAAATTCAATTTCAGGTGTTGTGGCGACCCCCCCTGCATAATATCTAGCGAAAAAGGGGGGGTGCGGAACCCGCGCGGCCATCAGTCCAGGAAGGACCCGCACACGTGCACCTGTGCCGCGCGCGTGTGTGGAAAGCGTGTTGCGCCTGTCGGCGCGCTTCCATTCCGGTGAATTTACGAGAGGTAAAAACAAACCGGAGCCTACGGGGCTCGAACCCGCAACCTCTGCCGTGACAGGGCAGCGCTCTAACCAATTGAGCTAAGGCTCCTTTGAAAGAAGGAGGGTGAAGCTAATGCGGTGTTGATGCGGCATCAATCCTTTTTTTGCACAAAAAGAAAAGACCCCGCGCCTGCATTTTGGAATTTCAATTTGCCAGCTTTTTCGCTCCCATTGGCGGCATGATAGTTTCATCTCTCTGGGACCGGTTCCAAAAGCATTTCCTGCGCTATGAGGATTTGGGCATCTCGCTCGATGTCAGCCGCATGCGCTTCACCAACGATTTTCTTTCCAAAATCCAGCCGCGGGTGGAGACGGCATTCAAGAAAATGGGGGAACTCGAGGGAGGGGCAATCGCGAATCCTGATGAAAACAGGATGGTCGGCCACTACTGGTTGCGCGCCCCGCAACTCGCGCCGGATGCCGGCATTCGCGTGGAAATCGAGAACACCGGGCGGGAGATCGCAGTGTTCGCGGCGGATGTGCACGCCGGGAAGATCGCGCCGGAGAAGGGCGGAAAATTCACCGATGTGCTGGTGGTGGGCATCGGCGGGTCGGCGCTCGGGCCGCAGTTCGTGGCCGAGGCGCTGGGAGGAACGGCCGACAAAATGGCAGTCCATTTTCTCGACAACACGGATCCGGACGGCTTTGACAAAACTTTCGCGAAAATCAAATCCGCGCTGCCCCGGACGCTCACGGTGGTGATTTCGAAATCCGGCGGCACGAAGGAAACGCGCAATGGCATGGTGGAGGCGGCCGCGCAATACAAGGCGGCGGGCCTAGATTTCGGGAAACACGCCGTGGCGGTCACGGGGGCGGGGAGCGAGCTCGACAAGGTTGCATCTGGCGCGAACTGGCTGAAGCGGTTCCCGATGTGGGACTGGGTGGGGGGGCGCACCTCGGTCATGAGCGCGGTGGGGCTGGTGCCGGCCGCGCTACAGGGACTCGATGTCACGCAGTTCCTCGCCGGGGCGGCCGCGATGGACGCGAAGACGCGCGCAAACAGTGTCAAACAAAACGCGTCGATGCTGCTCGCGCTCATGTGGCATTTCGCCGGGAACGGGCGCGGGGAGAAGGACATGGTGATCCTCCCCTACAAGGACCGCCTCATGCTCTTCAGCAAATACCTCCAGCAGCTCGTGATGGAGTCGCTCGGCAAGAAGCTCGATCTCAACGGCAACGTGGTGCACCAGGGGATTGCTGTTTACGGCAACAAGGGCTCGACCGACCAGCACGCCTATGTGCAACAACTCCGCGACGGCGTCCCGAATTTCTTCGCGACCTTCATCGAGGTCCGCAAATCCCGCGACGGCGCATCCATGGAAGTCGACCCCGGCGTCACGAGCGGGGACTATTTGCAGGGCTTCCTCCGCGGCACCCGCGCGGCGCTCTACGAGGGGGGGCGCGACTCGATCACGATCAGCATCCCGGAGGTGAACGCGTTTTGCGTCGGCGCTCTCATCGCGCTTTACGAGCGGGCGGTCGGGTTTTACGCGACGCTCGTGAACATCAATGCCTACCATCAGCCGGGCGTGGAAGCGGGCAAAAAGGCCGCCACGCGGATCATCGAGTTGCAATTGCGCGTGCAGAGGGCGCTTGAGGCTGACCGGGGCAATCCCAAGTCGGCGGCGGAAATCGCGGCGGCGGTTGAAGCGGACCCCGAGGACGTTTATCATGTCCTCACTCATATGCAGGCAAACCACAACAACCTCACACGGGCCGCCGGGGCCGATCCCTCGGGCGACAAGTTCGCGTTGAACTGAATTTAAATGGTTCAGCACAGGGAAAAAGTTCTGGCACATGCCGAGAGGGAACTTGCTTCGCGCAGCAAAAAGAGCACGTCGGAACTGCTCTCGCTCTACAAGAAATTCCTCAAGATCGAAAACCACCGCCTCCGGCTGAAGCATTTCGCCGGCGGGGGCGGTCTCGATATCGCGCAGCAGCGCGCGAGCCTCGTGGACATCGTCCTGCGGCATTTGTTCGAATCGGCGTGCATGACCGTGATGGGCTCGCCCAAGGCGCAGGAGGGCCTCTCGCTCGTGGCCATCGGCGGGTTTGGCCGCGGGGAGTTGAACCCATTCAGCGACGTGGACATCATGTTTTTGCACGACGATTCGTCGAAGGGCATCTCCACGCAGAACAACGAGATCATCCAGTCGATCCTGTACATGCTCTGGGACGTGGGGTTCAAGGTGGGGCATTCCACGCGCTCGCTTTCCGGCGCTGTCAAACAAGCGAATACAGACATGATGTCGAAGAC
>DASZPK010000094.1:0-4836 GCA_035550335.1 Chthoniobacteraceae bacterium
GGGCCTCGCCTTCCATTTGGAACGCGAGCAGCCGCTTGTAGCCGTCGTGCGCGGCGGCTTTCACTTCGTTGGCCGCGGGCGAGTTGCCTTTCACGAAAAGGCGTTCGAGAAGCGAGAGGGCGTCCTCCTCCGGCGGAGTGAGGCGCGAGAAAAGGAATTCCTCCTTCTCGCCGCGACGGATGGCGAGGATGCGGTGCGACGGCGCTTTCGCGGCGGGCTCGGACCAATCGAAGTAATCCTTGAACTTCGCCCCCTCCTCTTCCTTGCCGGACATCACCTTCGATTTGAGGATGCCCTGCGTGAGGTAAAGGTCGCGCATGCGCTCGCGGGCGAGGGCGTCCTCGGTGATTTTTTCCGCGAGGATGTCGCGCGCGCCGGCGAGGGCTTCGTCCACGGTCTTGACTTCCTTCGCCTCGTCGACAAACGGCTCCGCCACCTTGCGCGGGTCGAGCGCGGGATCCTGCGCCCAGAGCTGATCGGCGAGCGGCTCGAGGCCGCGCTCGCGGGCGATGATGGCGCGCGTCCGCTTCTTCGGGCGGAATGGAAGGTAAATGTCCTCGAGCGTGGTGATCGTCGCGGCGGCGTCGATTTTCACCTGGAGTTCCGCGGTGAGGAGGTTGCGCTCCTTGAGCGACGCCACGATCGATTCGCGGCGCGAGTCGAGCTCGGTGAGCTGCTGCATGCGGTCGCGGATCGAGGTGATCTGGACTTCGTCGAGTTCACCGGTCGCCTCCTTGCGATAGCGGGCGATGAAAGGCACGGTCGAGCCTTCGTCGAGCAGCACCGCGGTCGCGACGACCTGGCGGGGCTTCAAATTGAGTTCCTGCGTGATTTTGAGGAGATGATTTTCGTTCATGAATTCGGGAGGCGGAAGAAAAACCAAATGCGCGGCGGCGAGTCAATCGCGATGCGGAAAATCGCTCCGAATATTCGTGCCGCGCGCTTTTTCCCGTGCATAATGCGCCGCATGAAGCCCCCCGCATTCCCCACCGCGGCGGAACGCCGCGCCCTCGGCCAGAACCTCCGCAAGAAATTGAAACGGGTTGACCAGGGAAAGTGGAAGCCCGCCAAGGACAGGCATCCGCTCCGCGCGATCCTCGCCGCAAATGCCGGGCGGCTCCCGTCGCTGGTGCCATTGAAAATGGCGCGGATGTCGGTGTCACCGTTTGCTTTTTTCCGCGGGTCGGCGTCGCTGATGGCGGCGGACCTCGCGGAGAGCCCGGTGACGGGTCTTTATACGCAAATCTGCGGCGATGCCCACGTGCGCAACCTCGGCGCGTATGCCGCGCCGGACGGCCACCTCGTCTTTGACATCAACGACTTCGACGAGACGACACAAGGCCCGTGGGAATGGGACCTCAAGCGGCTCGCGACCAGCGTGGTGCTCAGCGGGCGCGAAGCGGGCGATTCCGAAAAAATATGCGCGCAGGCGGTCGCCACGCTCGTGGCCTCCTACCGCGAGGCGATGGACGTGCTGGCGGAAATGAAGGTGATCAACCTCGTGAAATACGAGATCCGCCGCTTCGCCGAGCAGGGCATCATCGAGGAAGTGTTAAACAAGGCGCGGCGCGTCACGCCGGTCAAGACACTCCAAAAACTCACGCAGCCCAGCAAAGACCAACTGCCCCGATTCCAGCATCAACCACCCGTGTTGCACCACGTGGACGAAGCCACGCGCAAAAAAGTCATCCACTCGCTGAAAAGCTACCGCGAGACCGTCAATGCCGGCCACCAGATCGTGTTCGACGCCTACAAGCCCGCCGACGTTGCATTCAAGGTCGTCGGCACCGGCAGCGTGGGGACGCGCGATTACGTGGTGCTGCTTTTCGGCAACGGGCCGGACGACCCGATGTTCCTCCAGATCAAGGAGGAGCTCCCGTCGTGCTACGCTCCCCATCTCAAAAATGTAAAACAAGCGGGGAATAACGGCCGCCGCGTGGCGGAAGGCCAGCAGCGCATGCAGACGGTCACCGACCCATTCATCGGCTGGACGTGCATCGACGGACGCGATTACCTCGTGCGCCAGCTTGCCGACCGCAAGGCGGCGATCGACCCCATCGAACTCAAGGGCCGGAAAATGTTCGAATACGTGACGGTCTGCGGTGAAACTCTGGCCAAGGCGCACGCGCGCACCGGCGACCCGCTGGCGATCGCGGGCTATTGCGGCGATACCGCAAAACTCGATGGCGCCATCGCAAAATTCGCCACCGCCTATGCCGACCAAATGACCAAGGATTTCGGAATATTTATCAAGGCGATCAAAGCGGGCAAAATCAAGGCGGCTTGAGGGGGCTTTTTACAGAGGAATTTGTCGTTTGGATTTGCCGGATGCCCGCCCGTCGACACCATTCATAAAAAAATTTGTTGCTTATCCCATGCAAGTTGCATAGTTTTTCCAGCACACCGCCGCCCCTCCTGAACATACCCGGCAACAACCCAAAGTCGTGAAGTTTATGATCCGTCGTCTCACCTCTCATAGCGCCATCATCACCCTCCTGGCCATATCAGCTTTCGCCGTTACCGCTCATGCGCAAACGACGTGGACATTTACCGGATCGACAAACAATGATTTCCAGACCCCAACAAACTGGGACCAGGGGACTGTTCCCATTTTGAATGGTACTGCCACCGGCACCCCGGGCACGGCCGTGATTAATAATGGCGACGCCGTAACATACAACCCGGGCGGCGATTTCATCCTCAATAACGGCGGCACGCTCGAAATCACCAACGGAAGTTGGACACAAATCAACGGCGGGGCATGGATTCAATTGGGAGAGACCACGCAGGGCGTCACGGGAAACGGACACATCCTCGTCAACGGTGGCACGTTTAACCAAGGCACGGACAGCAACAATCCATTCAACCTCAACGGAACCGGCAATACGTTCACGATCACATCCGGCTCGGCGAATTTCACAACCGGGTTTACGAATATATCCAATGGTCTCACGTTCAATATTCAGGGCGGCAGCGTGGTCAATAGCACCAGTAGCGGCACCGTAGCCATCCCCCTCACCGTTCAGTCGGGCGCTGTGGTGAATGTCAGCGGGGGGTCGCTGACCTACGACGGCAACCTCGTTATCAACGGCGGAACATGGAATCAATCCGGTGGCATCGTGACCATGACCGGCTCGTTGAACGAACTGGATTACGAAACCGCGAGCAGCGGCATCATGAGCGGCGGCACGCTGAACATCCCGAGCCTCATCACGGGCGTAAACAGCGTAAGCGGAACATCAAATACCTTCCTGTTCTCCGGCGGTGTCATCAACGACTACGAAAACAGCAACAACGGCTACTACGGTTCCGGCTCGGCCCACGCGTTCAACTTCACGGCCGGATCCACCGGCGTGTTCAACTTTTCGGGCACAAACGACACCTTGAGTCAGGTGGTCGGCTTTGTGTCAGACGGCGGGTTCGAGGACAACGGCGTGGTCGACACCACAGGCACCACCCTGTTCAGCGTGAGCCAATCGGGCACGGTCATCAGCGTGGAGCTCGCCTCGGCCATCCCGGAGCCCTCCAGTTCCAAGTACGCGGTGCTCGGCTTCGGCGGATTGGGGCTATGGGTCTTCCTGCGGCGCAAAAAGGCGCGCATCGCTTCCTGACCGGCATCTTCCCGGCGAATTTCCAAACAAAAAACCCGCCTGCGAAGGCGGGTTTTTTGCATTGCGCCTGAAATTTGAACGGCTTACCGGGTGCCCTTTCCGGCCTGCGTATTGTCCACTGCGCCCAAGGCGGGGCGTTTTTCCAACGTGTATGTGAATGCCCCGAGCAGCGTCCCCTTCTCCACGTCGTGGCATTGGATACAGGAGGCTTCCGCGCGGAGCGCGCCCACCATCACCGTGCCGTTGGAAACGACCATGGCTTCATTCTTCTCCTTGAGTTGCTTCAGCGCGGCGGTTTCAAATTCGTCCAGCGCCCGGAGCGCACTCGGGTCAGCGGTCGCCTTGGCAACGTCACCCCTGCGGGTCACCCCGGCGAGCACCGGTGGGTGGTCGAACTCAACGAGATTCGTCACCGGGGGATAAACGGCCGCGGGATCGTGCTTTAGAATGCTGATCAACTGGATGTTTTTCACCACGTAGTTGTCGTTGCCAATCTGCCATTGCTTGTCGACGATGGCTTCCTCCACGGCGGGCATGCGGTCGTAGCCGAACCCGACGCTGGTAACGAACCTCTTCGAGTAGTAATTATGCAGGTCTTCGCAGTTTTTTTGGATGGTCTCGGGCGTGCAAACAGCGGCAGCGCCTTTGTCCGGGTCGGCCGATTGGGCGACGAGCGTCACGGCCAACAGTGGCAACGAAAGATAGAGTGCTCTCATGATGGAGTGAGACGGAAAATTAGGCGCTTTGCTCAATATTTTTTTCGCGATTATATTCGTTAATGCACAAGGATGGCGCGCCGGATGCTCTCAGGCGCGGTTCCAAGCTGGCGGGCATAAAGGCACGCAGTTTAACCAGCGTTACGGAATGTTCAACTGCTTTACAAATCCCAAGCCGCGGTTGGAAGCCGCACTCTGGATATGTCTCGACACAGGCCCGGTTTCAACTAGCTTGGACCTGTCAAAAGGGCATTGGAACCAGAGGTGCTTTCTCCCATGAAAAACGGCTTTGTATCTTTCACGGCGGCTTTCCTGGCATGCGTCATAGGGCTCGCATTCTCCCCGTCCGCGCGCGGCGAGGACCAAACGCACGAGGAGGCAGTCGCGCTCCTCACTTCCGGTGTGTGGCATTTCGAGGGAAGCAATTGGTCCAACGACCGCGCCTTTCAAAAAAACGGCACCGTGCTCGTCCGCGCATCAAACGCAAATGGAACGGTGCGCTGGAGGAT
>DASZPK010000095.1:0-7498 GCA_035550335.1 Chthoniobacteraceae bacterium
TGCCGGTCAATTCCCCGGCGTTCGCTTCCTCGTCCACGCTGTGGTGCAGCGAGGCGGTCGGCTCGAGGCGCAGGCGCTCCTCGGCGCGGAAATACGCCTGGCGTTTGCGGAGCTTGTCGATCGAGCGGCGGCGCGCAAGCGTGATCATCCAGCCGAGCGCCTTGCCTTTTTCCTCGGAGTAGCTTTCGGCGCGGTTCCAGAGTTCGAGGAACACCTCCTGCACGAGGTCGTCGATGTCGCTCTCGTTATTCATGATGCGGGCGATCACGCTGCGCATCATGGCGGAGTGGCGGTTGTAGAGTTGTTCCAAGGCCCCGGCGTCTCCCTTTTTGATTTGAGCCATCAGGTATTCGTTGGTCAGCTCAGGGGAGGGATCCTTGAGCGCCTTGGTCTGTGTGGTTTCGAATGAGTAGAGCATAGGTTTTTACGGATTTTTAAGGTTCACATTTTCGTCTGCGGGATTTACCTTATGCTTTCCGCGTGCCAAACCCGGTTTACTCTGTAGAGCACAATCCAAGGTCATCGATTTGATGTCATAAAAACTTACAAAGTGTATCTTTTAATGACAGTTCACTACAGTCGACTTTTAACCCGGTCTATTTTTTTGCTTTTTTATAACAACCAGAAATGGCCTTTTTCGCGTATAAAAATAAGGGAGAGATAAGAGAACGTAGAGGAATGACTTCGGAGCCGGACATCAAGTGGAATGCAGTTGCTGCCTTTGTGCGGCAACTGACGCACGACATTCGCAACCAACTCAACGGGTTGGAATTGGAAGCCGCGTTGATCGCGGAAGCGCCCGAGAGCGCTGAGGCAGCGGAATCGCTGGCGCGCATCCGGGAGCAGTTGCATCAGATCGCGGGGAGCCTGAGGTCGCTCTCCTCGAAATTCGCCAACCCCTCGCCCATGCTCTCGCCCATCACAGCGGTGGAGCTTTTTTTGATCTTCCAAGAGCAGGCCGCCCATGTGGAAAACCTGCCGAAGGTGGATTGGACGCACACGCTGCAGCAGGAGCAAATCAACGTGGATGCCACCGAGCTGGCAATCGTGGCCAGGGAACTCCTGACCAACGCGCGCGATTTCCAGCCCGGGGAGCGCGTGGAGGTGCGCGGCCTCGCCGATGGCGGCAGCGTGATTTTCCAGTTCCACGAGCCGAAGGCGGTTTCCATCGAAACCGCCACATTGGCCGGCTGGGGCAGCGCACCGTTTGAATCCGCGCGGCGCAACCGATACGGGCTCGGGCTCTGGGAAGCACGCCGTCTCGTGGAGGCGAACAACGGCAAGATCACCCGCGCCTACGAGGCGCAGGCAAAAAAACTTCTCACCACGCTCACTTTTCCCATCCTCTAAGGAGACGGGAAACGAATGGTGAGTGGATGCTGAATTTATCGGAACACTCCCATGGAGGAAAAGCCACGCGTACAAAGGGCGGATCCCCACTGATTGCGACCCGATTAGTGGAGGTCCCACCGGCACAGCGCCCGGCATTCATTCCCCAACGCTCCGGTTCCGGGGAGACCGTTAACATTTTGCTCGTGGAAGACCACGAGGATACCCGGCACGCGATGGAGCGGTTGCTCACGCGCTGGGGTTGCGCCGTGTGCAGCGCGGGGAATGTGTCCGAGGCGCTCGAAGCCGTTTCCCATGGCGAATTCGACCTGCTGCTTAGCGACATGGGCCTGCCGGACGGCACCGGCGGCGATCTTTTGAAACAAATCCGCCCGCAACACCCGATGCACGCCGTGGCGATGTCGGGCTACGGGGCCGGCTCGGACATCGCCGCGACCCGGGCGGCGGGCTTTGAAGCCTTCCTCGTCAAGCCCGTGCAGATGGACATGCTCAGGCAAATCATCGAGCGGATCAGAAACGAGTAAACACCTATGACCAGCCACCAAGACCCGATCACCTCGGCGGTAACGCATGTAAAACAAGCTGCGGAGCAGAACATCCGGCGCGTGGAGGATTACACGCGCGCCTCCCCTCTCCCGGCGCTGGCCGCTGCTGCGGCGGCGGGATACGTGATGCGCGGGCTGCCGCTGCGGGCGCTCGCGGGCCTTGCAGTCCGGCTGGCGGTACTTTTCGTGAGGCCGGCCATTTTCCTCGTTGGCGCGGCGAAGATTTACGAATTCACGCGCAATGAGCTTCCCGGCTCCCGCGGGAACACGGACCGCACCCCGGGCGTTTAGTGGCGTGTTGTTTAAACGGGCGCATCCACGCGGCAAGGCAGGCGCGATTCAATGGTTGATGCGGCGGAATCAACCACTGTAAAACAATATGATACGAACCATTCTGCTTATCATTCTCATCCTCGCCCTGCTCGGGGCCGTGCCGGCATGGCCTTACAGCGCGGGCTGGGGCTATTACCCGAGCGGCGGATTGATCATCGCAATCATCCTCGTGCTCGTGCTCTTCCGGGAAGTTTGAGCAGCCCCCAAAAAATTCCGCATGCAATCGGTAGGGGCTGACCTCCGGGCAGCCCGCCGCGCGAAGATCATGCGCTGCTTCCGCGCGGCGGTCGGCCCGGAGGTCCGACCCTACCGGCCCGTAATGTTGATAGTTAACTCCGCTTCGCCCAAGGCGCGGGCGTGGTGAGTTGATACAGCATCTCGCCGGCCTTCGGGACGTAAAGAATCCCCTCGCCCTCGCGGCCCATGTAATCCTCCTTGCGGATCGAATCGGGATCGCGCCAGCCCATGTTGATGCGCTCGCACACTTCGCGCGGGATGCGCGTGGCGAGCGTGACTTTCGCACGGCATTTCTCGACGCCGTTTTCGTAGGTGCCGATGCCACGCACGTGCGTGGAATGCGCGATCACGCCCCACGGGTAGCCCTTGAATTTGTCCCACTGCTTTAAAAAATAATCGCGGCAATGGTAGCCGATCTCCTCGATGGTCTTGCCGTGCGTGACGGAGACTTCGGTAATGTGCGGCGCGTAGATGATGAGCTCCCCGCCATCGGCCAGCACCGGCTCGAGTTTGTACATGCACTTCCCGCCGGTCCAGACATCGTCGTACATCACGGGCGCGCAGGAGAGGATGGTGTGAAACGGCTTTTCCTTGAAGGTGGTGTGCAGCTTGCGCGAGAGCTCGGAGGCTTCGTCCCACGCGGCCTCGGGGCTGCCGATGAACAGGCCGGCGAAATCTTTGCCGTCGACGACAAGGGCGCAGCAGAGCTTGCTGAGCTTGACCATGGCCCCGGCGCGGTCGACCACCTTGCGCACCGGCGTCCACTTGTTGCCGATGATGAGCGGGTTCGTAATCACCGCGCCAAGCCAATGAAAGAAATTCAAAATCTCGGGCCCGGCGATGCCCGGGAACAGGTATTTGTTCCCCCCGGAAAAACCGACCACCTCGTGCGGAAACACGGGGCCGACGATGATGAGCTGGTCGTAATCGAAAACAAACCGGTTGATCGTGACATCGACATCCATCGCGAACAGGCCGCCCGAAAGCTCGCTGATCTCCGCCGCCGGGATCGTGCCGAGCGATTTCAGCGCCGCGGGGTTGTCCCACTCGTGGTTGAAAAACCGCACGCTCCGGTAAACGCCCTCGCGTTCCTCCACGGAAATCTCAAGCCGCTCGCGAATCGCCGCCTCGGACATCGGCTGGTGAGTGCCGAGCGCAACAAGCACGTCCAGCGCATCGGCGGCCCCGCCGATCTGTGAAAACAAGGTTTTAAACATCAGCCCGATCGGCGCGGTGCGCGTGGCATCGGGAACGATGAGAAGGACTTTTTTGCCGCGATAATCCTTGGCGGGAAAGGCTTGGGCGACAAGCACGGCGGCTTGGTCGGGCGTGACGCCGGTTTCGGAGATTTGCGAGAGGACAGCCATGCAATAACACTAAATCGTTTGCGACAAAAATCCACCGTCCACGCGCAGGTCGATGCCGGTGACGAAGCTGGCCGCGACCGGGCACGCGAGGAAAATCACCGCGCCCACGAGCTCGTGCGATTCGCCGAAGCGCCCCATCGGCGTGTGCGTGAGGATCGATTGCGCGCGCGCCGTGGGCGAGCCGTCCTCGTTGAAAAGGAGCCGCCGGTTTTGCTCCGCGGGAAAAAAGCCGGGCGTGATCGTGTTCACGCGCACTCCGCGCGACGCCCATTCGCGCGCGAGGAATTGCGAAAGATTCAGCACCGCCGCCTTCGCCGCGGAATAACTCACCACGCGGCTCAACGGCAGATGCGCCGAGACGCTCGCGATATTGATGATGCTCCCCTTCCCCCGCTTCGCCATCGCCGCGCCAAACTCCTGGCACGGAAGCAGCGCCCCCCCCACGAGATTGAGATCGAAATTCGCCCGCCAGTCCTCCGCCGCGATCTGCTCGAACGCGCGCTCCGCGGTCACGGTCACCTTCGGGTCGTTGCCGCCCGCGGCATTCACGAGCACCGTCGGCGCGCCCAGGGCCGCTTCCACTTCGCGATGCGCAGCCGCAAGGCTCTCCGCGCTCATCGCGTCCGCGTTGAAAAATTGCGCCGTGCCTCCCTCGCCTGTGATTCTTTTCACGCAATCGTTGCCGCGCTCCGCATTGCGCCCCAGCACCGCGACCTTCGCGCCCGCAAGCGCGAGCCCCTGCGCCAATGCCCCGCCGAGGACTCCGGTCGCACCGATGACGACCGCTACTTCATTATCGAGATCGAATAAATTTACAGCTTTGTTGGACGACATTCGCCTAGCGTAAATGGCACAATCCTGTGAATCAATACGCGAATAACACGCTCTGGTTTCGAGCTTCGTCATTCGGGCTTCTTTCGTCATTCGTCATTCGAGCTTCGTCATTCCTTCTTGGACATTTTTTCCAACTTTTGCTATCTTCCCTTTGTGTCCACGCTGTTCTCCCCCCTGCCGGATAGCCAGTTCGACGCCTACAAAGCCGCGCATCTCCTCTGGCGCGCCGGTTTCGGCGGCACATGGGACGAAGCCGCCGCCCTCGCCAAAATGGGACTGCCCGCCGCAGTCGCCGCGCTCGTCAATTATCCAAACACGTCCGCTCCCAAACCTGAGTGCGCCGCGCTTCCCGAGGACGACAAGACCTTCCAGGCTCGCGTCAAGGCTCTCAGCGAAGCAGACCGCAAAACCGCGCAGGAAGCCCGCAAGAAAGCCGAGAGCGACAGCATCAACGAACTGAAATTCTGGTGGCTCGGGCGGATGCTCGAAACGAGCGCGGACTCCGCCGGCAAAGCCCCCGCCCCGCTCCAGGAAAAAATGACGCTCTTCTGGCACTCGCATTTCGCGAGTTCCTTCGCCGAAAAAATCGAGCACACCTTCCCGATGTGGCAGCAGA
Organism: Chthoniobacteraceae bacterium; assembly: GCA_035550335.1. GTDB lineage: Bacteria > Verrucomicrobiota > Verrucomicrobiia > Chthoniobacterales > Chthoniobacteraceae > DASZPK01. The sequence continues at coordinate 5,283 of DASZPK010000095.1, forward strand.
ACGAGATGTTCCGCGAGAACGCGCTCATCCCGTTCCCCGACCTCCTCAAGAAAGTGATCCGCGACCCCGCGATGCTCGTCTGGCTCGACAACGCCCAGAGCCGCAAGGAGCACGCGAACGAAAACCTCGCGCGCGAGTTCATGGAGCTCTTCTCGATGGGCGTGGGCAATTACACCGAGAACGACGTGAAGGCCGCCGCGCGCTGCCTCACCGGCTACAGCGTCGACCGCGAGACGTGGACCTACCAGTTCCATCCCGATGCGCACGACACCACCGCCAAGACTTACCTCGGCCAGACCGGCAATTTCGACGGCGACGACATGGTGCGCATCATCTGCGCGCAGGACGCCACCGCGCGTTTCATGACGAAAAAATTCCTGACTTATTTCGTCTATGACAACCCGGAGAAGGAATTGATCGACGAGGCCGCCGCGCTCTACCGTTCGCAGAACTACGACACCAAGCAATTCCTCACCACCCTTTTCCAGTCGCAGCTTTTCTATTCGCAAAAAGCCACGGACTCGATCGTGAAAAGCCCCGTGGTGCTCACCATCGGTGCGCTCAAGGCGATGCGCGTGAAGATGCCCGAGAAAAAAGCGCTCACCGATTCGCTGCGGCTCATGGGGCAGGACCTTTTCTTCCCGCCGGAGGTGAACGGCTGGGTCGGCGGCACCGCGTGGATCAATTCGAACATGCTGCTCATCCGCTACAATTTCGCGAATTACCTCCTCAACGGCGTGAGCCCCGAGGATTTCAAGATGTTCGACCAAAAACAGACCAGCGGCCTGCTGCGCCGCCAGTTCGTGGAGAGCCAGCGCAGCCCCGATGCCATCGAGTGGAGCCCGCGCAAGCAGTTGAAGGATTCGGGCGACGACAAACTGCTCTTCTCCGCGGCCAAAATCGCGGATTATTACGCGAGGCAATTTCTCCAGCGCCAGATTTCCAAGGACCTGCTCGACAAGTTGCAAGGCTACGTCGAGGTCGATGCCGCCGGCGGGCACCGCGACATGACGCTGGACGACGCCAATTTCGACGAGAAGATCAAGGGCCTCGTGCACCTCATCATGAGCAGCCCCGACTACCAGCTCTGTTAGACAAGGTATCACCATGAAAAACATGCTCCTCCAGACACGCCGCGAATTCCTCCGCACCGGGCTCAAGGGCATCGGCCTGCTGACCGCCAGCGCCTACGTCCCCGCCTTCCTCGCCCGCACCGCAGCGGCCGCCGGCACGGCGACCGATGCCCGCACCCTCGTCGTGATCCAGCTCAGCGGCGGCAACGATGGTTTAAACACCGTTGTCCCGTTCGCGGACGACCTCTATTACAAGGCCCGCCCCGTCATCGGCATCAAGGCCAGCCAGGTGCTGAAGATCAACGACCACCTCGGCCTCCACCCTGCGCTCGCCCCGATGAAAGGGGAGTTCGACGCCGGGAAAATGGCGATCATCGAAAACGTCGGCTACCCGAACCCGAACCGCTCGCATTTCCAATCGATGGAAATCTGGCACACCGCCGAGGATTCCGGCCCCGATGCGAAACACGAAGTCACCGGCTGGCTCGGGCGCTATTTCGACGCCCAATGCAGCGGCACTGACCCGCACGTGAAGACCGACCAGGGGAGCATCGGCATGAGCTTTGGCAAAGTGATGCCTCAAGCCTTCCGCAACACAGCGAACGTCGGCATCGCCCTCGACAACCCCGATACCTTCCAGTGGAACGCGAGCGGCGAGACCATGGGCCTCGCAAAGGAGCAGGAGCAGATTTTCGCGAAGCTCAACAACCCGAACGCGAACAGCGCCGACATGATGAACCTCACCAACCTCGGGGGCATCAGCGGCGACGAACCGGAGACGCTCGATTTCCTCAAGCACACAGCGATGAACGCCATCGTCGCCGGCGACCGCCTGCGCGGCATTCTCTCAAAAACCCGCGACCACGCCGCCTACCCGAAGACCGGCCTTTCCAACCAGCTCGAAATGATCGGCCGCCTCATCGCGGGGAATTTCCCGACACGCGTCTATTACGCCGTTCAGGGCGGATTCGACACCCACGCGAACCAGCCAAACACGCAGGCCAGGCTCCTCGGCGACCTCGCCGAGAGCGTGCATGCTTTCCTCCAGGACCTGCGCGCGCAGAAAAACTCCGACCGCGTCACCGTGCTCGCCTTCAGCGAATTCGGACGCCGCGTCGCCGAGAACGCCAGCGCCGGCACCGA
>DASZPK010000096.1:0-1905 GCA_035550335.1 Chthoniobacteraceae bacterium
GCTCTGGAGAGACTTCGGCTTTTTTTTGCCAAACGCGGGATTACTGCGACGACCGCGATCCTCGCTGCAGAGATCTCGACCCGTTCGGTTCAGGCGGCCCCACTTGGACTTGCCGCCAAAATTACTGCGACAGCAATCAAGGGGTCGGCTGCCGCAGGATCAACCCTGACCCTGGTGAAAGAAACAATGCAAGTTATGAACTGGTTAAAGGCAAAGACAGCGATACTGTTCGGTTCCGCAGCCTTAGTGATGGCCGGCGCTGGTGTGGCGATCGCGCATCACAGCCGCTCCGCAGGCGATCAAAACGAGGCCGTTCAGACTAAAATAGAGGCTGAACGAGCAGGCGGTTCCAGCAATGTCGCGCAAGATCCTAATGCTGAGAAACTCGAAGATGAGCAGAAGGCCTTGCGCGAGCAGCAAACGCCAGGGCGGTAAACGCATCCAAATTTTGGCCGCTCGGGAGACTCCGAGAGCCAGCGAGGCTGAAACGCCTCGCATATTCCATTTCAGAAGGTCCTGTATTTGTCCAATCCGGGCCGTTCTTTCTTTTAACCTTTCGAGCTGCGGCTCTCAGGAGCCCTGAACGTTCGAAACATACTGCGGGCGAGGGCGCCCGCGCTCCGGTTAGGCGCGCAGCCTGATCAGCAGGTCCTTGCTTTCGACTGTATCACTGAGGGCCACGTAAATCTCTTCGACCACGCCGTCGAGGGGAGCGGAGACGGTGGTCTGCATTTTCATGGCTTCCATCATCAGGAGCTTGTCACCCTTGCTGACTTTGTGGCCGACGCTGACGGCGATAGTGGCGATCAGGCCTGGAATCGGAGCTGGGATCTGACGCGGGTCAGTGAGATCCGCTTTCGGACGATGTTTAACCTTTGCCGCGAGGTGCTTGTCGGGTATCGAGGCCTCGCGCGTCATGCCGTTGAGCTCGTAAGTGACGGTTCGCCGGCCGTCCTTGTCCGGCTCAGCGACATTGACTAAGCGGATGATCAACGTTTTGCCCGGTTCGATGGTCACGCTAATCTCCTGGCGAGGCTGCAAGCCGTAGAAGAAGGCCTGGGTCGGCAAAACACTGACGTCACTGAAATCGTGCAGGTGCTTCTGCAGGGCCGCGAAGACCTGTGGGTACATGAGATGCGAATACAAGTCGTCGTCGGAGATGGTTCGCTTCCCCTTCGCTGAAAGCTCGGCGCGGAGCTTTTCCAGGTCAATGGGTGGTTGGGTCGAGGCGCCGGCGGATTTGCGTTTCCGGGTGGACGCTTCGTAGCGGGCCTTGGCCTCTTTGAATTTTTTTTCGCCCAGGACCACTCTCCAAACGGGTTCCGGCCAGCCTCCAGGAGGCCAGCCCAGCCCGCCATTCAACATGTCAATCACGCTTTCGGGGAAAGGCGTAACGCCCGGCTCCAGATTCACGACGTCAGCCGGTCGAATACCGCGGCTAAATAGAAACAGGGCCATATCTCCGACCACCTTTGAGGAAGGGGTGACCTTGACGATATCGCCCAGCAACAGGTTCACTTCGGCGTACAGACGGGCGATTTCGGGCCAACGATGGGCCACCCCCATGCTGGCGGCTTGTTCGCGGAGGTTCGTATACTGGCCGCCCGGCATTTCGTGCAGGTACACCTCGGCGCTGCCGGTTCGGGGAGCCAAATCGAACGGGAAGTAGAACTCACGAACCCGCTCCCAATAATCGGAGAACTCGTTCAGGGCGGCCAAATCCAGCTTGGTGTCGCGCGATGTGTGCTGGAGAGCCGCGACCACCGAATTCAAATTCGGTTGGCTCGTACTGCCGGACATCGAGGCAATGGCCAGGTCCACCACGTCCGCTCCGGCCTCGCTGGCCTGGAGGACGCTGGCGGCACTGATCCCGCTGGTATCGTGCGTGTGGAAATGAATGGGCAG
>DASZPK010000097.1:0-6081 GCA_035550335.1 Chthoniobacteraceae bacterium
TGGAATTCTGCTGCGACATTACGAGATCCACAAGCCGCTCATCAGCTACCACGAGCACAACGAGGCGCAGCGCACGGCGGAATTGCTGGAGCGTTTGCGCGAGGGAAAGAACATCGCGATCATCACCGATGCGGGCATGCCGGGCATTTCCGATCCCGGCCACCGGCTGCTGCGCGCATGCATCGAGCATGGGATCCCCTACACGATCATCCCGGGCGCATCTGCTGTGCTCACGGCGCTCATCGGCTCGGGGTTTGATGCGGAGCGGTTTTATTACGGCGGGTTTCTTCCGGTGAAAAGCGGGGGGCGCGAGCGCGAAATCCTCGCCGCGGGGCGGCGCGCCGAAACGTCGGTATTTTTTGAATCGCCGCACCGCCTGCTCAAAAGCCTCGAGGTGTTCGCGCAGCACTTCCCCGCTCGCACGCTTTGCGTCGCGCGGGAGCTCACGAAGCAATTCGAGGAGTTCCGCATCGGGGCGCCGGGCGAGCTGGCCGCGCATTTCACCGCGCGCCCCCCCAAGGGCGAGATCGTGCTGCTGGTCCGCGCCCTCACCAAACAGGAACTGCGGGAGGCGGCGGAGACTTGAGCATGGAGCCGGCAGCCGCGCACATGGAGCGCCCGATTCGCGAATACGCGACGGGGGATTTTGTGCAACTGCGTGAAGCCATGCGCGTGGACGAGGCGCTCGGCGTCATCCGCAAGCGCGACTCCGCCGGGCGCGCGCTCATTTATTTTTACGTGGCCGATGACGCGGGGAAACTCATCGGGGTGCTGCAAACGCGCGCCCTCCTCGTCGCGCAGCCGGAGGAGAAAATATCGAACCTCATGATCCGCCGGGTGATTGCGATCCCGGAGACGGCGAGCGTGCTCGAGGCGTGCGAGTTTTTCGTGCTGCACAAATTTCTGGCGTTCCCGGTGGTGGACCGCGAGCGGCACATCATCGGCGTGGTGGACATCAATCTTTTCAACGAGGAAGTGCTCGGTATTCCCACCGCGCAAAAAACGGACGACCTCTTCCAAACGCTCGGCTTCCACATCTCGCAGGCGCGGCTGGCGTCGCCGCTGCGCGTCTTCCGGTTCCGTTTTCCGTGGCTGCTGGTCACCATCGCGGCCGGGACGGTCTGCGCATTCCTGGCCAAGGCTCACGAGCACACATTGTCACACACCATCGAGGTCGCGTTTTTCCTCACGCTCGCCCTCGCCCTCGGCGAAAGCGTCGCCGTGCAATCCATGGCCTTCGCGCTGGAAACGCTGCGGGTGCGACAGGCGGGCCGCTGGTATCTCAACGCCTGCAAGCGCGAGGCGGCGACCGCGTTGCCCATCGCCGGCGCGGCGGGAATCGTGGTGTTCGGCGTCGTCTGGGCCATGGGCGGCACGGCGTGGACGGCGGCGGTGATCGGCGCCAGCCTCATGCTCGCGGTCTGCTCCGCATGCATGCTCGGGATCAGCATCCCCGCGCTCCTGCGCGCGCTGAAACTTGATCTCACCATCGCCGCGGGCCCGATCACGCTCGCAATCACCGACATCGCCACGCTGCTCATTTACCTCGGCCTGACCAGTTCGCTGCTATAAACCCCGCGCGCGGAGGTCATCCTCGTCCCAACCGAAATGATGGCCGAGTTCATGAAGATACGTCTTCTTCACCTCGGCCTCGAAGCTCTTGCCGCGACGCGCGCAATATTCGGCCAGGTCGCCGAGGAACAGGACCATCACCCCGCCGTCCTTCGACATTTGATTCGGCACAAAATCGTTGTATTGCCCGAGCGCGTGGTCGTCGCGCACCTCGTCCGACCAATGATGATAAAGGCAGGTCACCTTCACCGCTTCCGCCTTCAACATTTCCGGAAGCGATTCCACAATCTGCACAACCACGGCCTCGGCCCTGTCGCGCAGCGCGTCCCAATCCAACTCGGGCCGGGATGCTGATGACCTTCTCGTCATTCTTCTCACGGTTCAATGAGAATGCCGGCACCCCGCTGAGGCGTCAAATCAACTCCGCGATCTGCACGGCGTTGAGCGCCGCTCCCTTGAGGAGTTGGTCGCCGCTAACCCAGAACGCGAGGCCGTTGTCGAGCGCCGTGTCGAGCCGGAGGCGGCCGACCTGGCAATTGTCCTTGCCGGCGCAATTCAGCGGGAGCGGGTAGCTGCTCTTCGCGGGATCGTCCACGATCTCGAGCCCGGGAAATTTCGAAAGCACCGCGCGCGCCTTGTCGAGCGTGACCGGTTTTTCAAACTCGGCGTTCACCGCGACCGAGTGGGCGCGATAGACCGGCACGCGCACACACGTGACCGACGCCTTGAACGTCGGGTGATGCATGATGCGCCGCCCTTCGTTCTGCATTTTCATTTCCTCCTTCGTGTAGCCGCTGTCGAGGAAGACGTCGACGTGCGGGATCACGTTGAAGGCGATCTGGTGCGGATAAACTTTGTTTTCGACCGGCTTGCCCGCGGCGATGGCTTGCACCTGCGAGCGCAATTCCTCGATGGCCTGCGCCCCCGTGCCGCTCACCGCCTGGTAGCTCGAGGCAAAAATGCGCTTCACGCGGAACTCGCGGTGCAACGGGTAGAGCGCCATGAGTGTGATCGCCGTGGTGCAATTCGGGTTCGCGATGATGCCGCGGTTTTTGCGAATGTCGTCGCCATTGATCTCGGGCACGACGAGCGGGACCGTCTCATCCATGCGGAACGCCGAGGAATTATCGACGACCACCGCGCCCGCCTGCACGGCGAACGGCGCGTATTGTTTCGAGATCGATCCGCCCGCGCTGAACAACGCGACATCCACGCCCTTGAACGAGTCCTCCTTCAATTCCTGGATGGCAACCTGCTCCCCGGCAAACGGCGCGGTCTTTCCCGCCGAGCGGGCCGAGGCGAGCAGGGTCAGTTTGCCCACGGGAAATTCGCGTTTTTCGAGGGTCTTGATCATCTCCACCCCGACTGCCCCGGTGGCGCCGACGATCGCTACATGATAGTTTTTACTCATAAAAAGGGAGGGACACTGTATATTCTCCCCGAAATTATGCAATCCCCCCGCCGAAAAATCCGAGTGAGCATTTCCGACCAGCGGCTCGATCTGCTCGAGGGGGAAAAAGTGGTGGCGACTTTCCCGGTTTCCACCTCGGCTTTCGGCACAGGCGCCGAGCCGGGAAGCTTCAAGACGCCGACCGGCATTTTTTGCATCGCGGAAAAAATCGGCGATGGCGCGGCGCATGGCGCGGTATTCCGCAGCCGCGTCCCCACGGGCGAGACCGGCGGCGAGGAAAACCCGGAGGACCTCATCCAGACGCGCATCCTCTGGCTGGCAGGCCTGGAGCCGCACAATGCCAACACGCGCGACCGCTATATTTACATCCACGGCACGAACCACGAATCGCAGATCGGCCGCGCCGCGAGCCACGGCTGCGTGCGCATGCGCAACGCCGACGTGGCGGAACTTTACGAACTGGTTGACAAGGGAATGGAAGTGGTCATCGAAAATTAGCGCCGCTTGTTAAAATAACGTTGTGTTGTTTTTGCAAACGCTTCTAAATGGCCGTCTGCAACCAGCACCGAAAGGAGGCGAAAAAATCAAATGATCAAGTATCTCGCAGTCATCGCTATGACCGTCGCGGCATTGTCGCTCGGCGCTTGCGCGCACAAGGAAGCGGCCCAGACCACGACCACCGCGTCGGCTTCCAAAGGCTACGCCAAGTAACCGACCCAACAACCCAATTTAAAGGCTGGATCGGATTCGTTTTCGGTCCGGTCTTTATTTTTTCCGGGGTTTCCCTGCCGCGCGAGGCGGCTTCGGGTGCACGCTTACGTGGGGACTCCCCTTCAGCAAAAACCGCCACGGCAAATGCGCCGCCTTGGAAATCCCGATACGCACATCGGAAACGACCGTCACCGGTCCGGCGGGCGCGCGAAATCCCCTTCCCCCGCCCGCGCAGAGATCGATGCCGTGGTCCGTGCCGCGCACGCCGAGCGCCTCAGAAAGCTTGCCCGGGCCCGAGCACAGCGCGGTCAAATTTTGCCGCATCCTGCGCCGTCTCATTTTTTCGATTCCCTTCACCGGCTCGAGCGCGCGGATGAGCACGAACCCTTCCTCGCGCCCGCCTTTCACCAGCACATTGAGCAGCCAGTGGATGCCGTAGTTTAAATAAACGTACGCCGCGCCCGGCTGGTGAGTGGCGACAAATTCCCTCGCCCCCTTGCGCGCGAAGGTATGGCACGCTTCGTCGTCCTTGGTCGAATACGCCTCGGTTTCCACGATAATGCCCGAGCAATCGTCCCACACCAATTCGCACCCGATGAGCGCCGCCGCGCAGGTGAGCGGGTCGCGCTCGAAAAAATCGCGCTCAATTCTTGCGCCGCGCTTCACAAGCCGGTGGGGTGGTCGATGAATTCCCACGGCAGTTTGTAGTGGCGCGAGAGATGCGCCGCCAGCGCTTTCACCCCGAAAGTCTCCGTGGCGTAATGCCCGCCGTAAATCACATTCACCCCGAGCTCCTCCGCCGCGGTGTAGCTCCAATGCGGTCCCTCGCCCGTGATGAACGTGTCAATCCCCTCGCCCGCCGCGCGAAAAATTTCCGAGCCCGCCCCGCCCGTCACCACGCCGATCCGCCGCGCCTTGCGCGGCCCTCCGGGGCAGAGATGCACGCGCGACCCGAGCGCCTCTTCCGCGCGCCGCACGAGGGCGTCGCGATTGATGGGATGCTCCGTCTGCAATCCGAGGTACTGGTTCTTCTGGAAAAAGAACGGCGTCGTTTTTTTGAATCCGAGCGCTTTGCAAAACAGCGCGTTGTTCCCCACCGCAGGGTGGACATCCAGCGGAAGGTGCGCGCTGTAAATTGCGAGCCCGCCATCGAGCGCGAGCTTGATTTTGCGACGATACGCCCCGGTGAGCGGCTGCACCCCGCTCCAAAAAAGCCCGTGATGCACGAGCAGAAAATCCACTCCTCGCTCCACGGCCTCGCGCAACACCGCTTCGCACGCATCCACCGCCGCGCCAATCCTGCGCGCGCGGCCGCCATTCGCAACCTGCAGCCCGTTGTACGCATTCGGCCAATCGGCTATCGTTTTGATTTTCAGGTAACGGTCGAGATAACCGGTCAAGTTGGACACGTCCGCCATGGCATTAGGGAGCGAAAATGGAGCGATGAAAATGCGGATTGATTATCCGCCAAAATTTGATTAGTTTAAGTTAACGGGAGAGCACGGGTTGGATCAACTTTTAGAAGGAGATTAACCATGATGTCAACGATCGAGACGCCAGGCAAAACCGCCGAAACCACGCGCTGCCCTTTGTGCAACGCGCCGCTTGAAGAACCCGACAGGTGCAGCAAATGCGACTGGGTGAGAGGCGAACAGGAGAGACGGGAACAGCGCCTCCGCGCAAACCCAGTGGACCTCACCGCATGTCTTTTGAGCATCGTCCCGGGCTTGGGACACTTTTACAAGGGCCAGCGCCGCTTGGCCGTGCTCTACTTCATCGGCGCGGGCTTCGCCTTGTTTTGGGCGATCGTCTTCGCCTCTTCCACTGTCTGCGCCTCGCTCCTCGCGCCCCCCGCCTACTGGGCGTGGGTCATGACACACGCCTACCTGGCCGAGGACCTGAACGCGAAGGAAAGACCGGCCGTGGCCGGCCTGTAATTTTTAGGTGCGGGCGCGGCGGAAACCGTCTATCGTGCGCCCCTATGTTAAGCGCAGGTATCGTCGGGCTGCCCAACGTCGGCAAGTCCACATTGTTTAACGCCGTGACACGCACCCGAAAAGCTGCCGCGGCGAATTACCCCTTTTGCACCATCGACCCCAACCAGGGCATCGTCACCGTCCCCGACCCGCGGCTGGACGTCCTGGCAAAAATGTCGCACTCGAAAAAAGTCGTGCCCGCCGTGATCGAGTTCGTGGACATCGCCGGCCTCGTGCGTGGCGCGAGCAAGGGCGAGGGCCTCGGCAACCAGTTCCTCAGCCACATCCGCGAAGTGAACGCGATCGTGCAGGTGGTGCGCTGTTTTGAAAACGCAGACATCCACCACGTGAGCGGCTCAATCGACCCCGTGCGCGACATCGAGGTGATCACCACCGAGCTCGGCCTCGCTG
>DASZPK010000098.1:0-7755 GCA_035550335.1 Chthoniobacteraceae bacterium
CCCAGCAGAACGACGGAAAAACCACCACCTCACTGGGCCTCTTCGCGGCGCTGCACAAGCGGATCGGGCGCATCGGGTTCATCAAGCCGGTGGGCCAGCGTTTTGTGGACGTGGATGGCAAGCGCATCGACGAGGACACAGTGCTCATCGACCAGACCTACGGCGTGAAAGTCCCCATCGAGGCGATGAGCCCCATCGCGGTCGAGCCCGATTTCACCCGCAAATACATCGACCACTCGAACAACGATTTCCTCGTGCGCCGCATCCAGAATTCGTTCGACCGCGCGGCGTGGGAGAAGGATTTCGTGATCATCGAGGGGACGGGCCACGCGGGCGTGGGCTCGGTGTTCGACCTCTCGAATGCGCGCGTGGCCAAGCTGCTGCACAGCAAGGTGCTGCTCATCACCAAGGGCGGCATCGGCCGCGCGATCGACGAGGTGGTGCTCAACAAGGCGCTCTTCGACAAGGAGGGAGTGGAGATGACCGGCGTGATTTTAAACAAAGTCACACCGGACAAATTCGACCAGGTGCTGGACTTTGCGCGGCGCGGCCTTGAACGACTCGGCATCGACCTGCTCGGCGTGATTCCCACCGAGCCGATCCTCACCCACCCCACGCTCGGGCAGATCTGCAAGCAGATAAAAGGCAAATTCATCCACGCGAAGAGCGAGGGGCACGCCTCGCGCAGGCGGGTGAAGAAAATCATCATCGGCGCGATGAATTCCAACCACGTGATGGAATATTTCAAGCCCGGCACGCTCGTCATCACCCCCGGCGACCGCGAGGACATCATCCTCGCCGCGCTCTCGGCGAGTTCGCTCGGGGAGGAGGATGGGCGCACACTGGCGGGGCTCATTCTCTCCGGCGATTTGTTTCCGCACCAGACGGTGCTCGATTTAATCCGCGCATCGAGCCTGCCGATCATCGGCTCGCCGCTCGACAGCTATTCGGTCGCGAACAGCATCCACACGATGACTGTGAAAACGCTCCCCGGCGACGCGGAAAAAATCGAGCGCATCCAGAACCTCGTGGACAAACACGTGGAGGTTGACCGCCTGCTCGCCAAGCTGAGCTGATTTCTATTCGCGCGCTATTGGTGCGAAGATTTCGACGCCGGCTCGAATTTTCCTTCCTGGTGCGCATCCCCGGTAAGGGAGATCAAAAGCTGGTCGGCGGTCACAATGAGATGGTCGCGGTCAGTCAGGTCGAGATTGAGCTTGATCGCTGCCGTAAACACGCCGGTTGCCGGGATCATATTGTTATGTTCCTCGTCGCCAATGTGGAGCGAGCCGCTGCGCACCGGCACCGGCAATTCGCCGTGGGCGGAGATGAGCGGCGTCCGGAACGTGAACATCGCCGCCTGCCACCAGACTGTGCCGGCATCGACACCCGGGCGCCCCTCCGAGCGATGCACGATGGCGGGACTGAGCATCACGACTGCCACGCCATCGGCCCACGAGACAGCGACCAATTTGGAATCATGCAGTTCGATCATCTCATTCATAGGGAGAAATGGGAGGGTGAATCAGCCGACGACGACGATATTGACCAATTTCCCGGGAACTACGATCACTTTTTTGATTTCCTTGCCGGCGGTCCACTCGGCGATCTTCGGGCTCGCCATGGCGAGGGCCTCGGTTTCCTCCTTCGAGGCCTCCTTTTTTACGATGATTTTGTCGCGCAGCTTGCCGTTCACCTGGATCGGGATTTCGATTTCGTCCTCAATGAGATGGCTGGCGTCGTAGGGCGGCCAGGGGTGGTCGGCGAGGTGGCCGAAGAATTGCAGCTTCTCCCACAACTCCTCGGTGATGTGCGGCGCGAAGGGGTTCAGGAGTTGGAGCAAAATGCGGATCGCTTCGCGCGGGCGCGGGTTGGCGTTGGTGAAGGTGTTTACGAAGACCATCATCTGCGCGATGGCAGTGTTGAAGGAAAGGGTCTCGATGTCCTCGCCCACTTTTTTGATCGTGGCGTGGATGACCTTGAGCTGCGCCTTGTCGGGCGCGGCCTCCTGGATGGCGGGAGATACGGCCCACGAGCCATCCTGCTGCTCCTCCATCACGAGGCGCCAGACGCGCGCGAGGAAACGGGAGACGCCCTCGACACCGGTCATCGACCAGGGCTTCATTTGTTCGAGCGGGCCCATGAACATCTCGTAGCAGCGGAAGGCGTCCGCGCCGTAAATTGCGATTACGTCAAGCGGATCGACCACGTTGCCCCAGCGCTTGGACATTTTCTGTCCGTCCTCGCCGAGGATGATGCCCTGGTTCACGAGGCGCTGGAACGGCTCCGGGGTGTGCAGGTAGCCGAGATCGAACAAGACCTTGTGCCAGAAACGGGCGTATAACAAATGTAATACAGCGTGCTCGGTGCCGCCGATGTAAAGATCGACGCCGCCGGGCTTGCCGCTGTTCATCCAGTAATTCTCGGCGGCCTCGCCCACGAAGCGTGCGTCGTTCTTCGGATCGCAATAGCGCAGGTAATACCAGCACGAGCCGGCCCATTGCGGCATCGTGTTCGTCTCGCGCGTTGCTTTGTCGGAATAGCGGAGCCATTCGGTGGCTTTCGCCAGGGGCGGCTCGCCGGTGCCGGTGGGTTTGAAATCGTCGAGCGCGGGCGGGGTGAGCGGGAGCTCGCTCTCGGGGATGGCGTGGTGTTTGCCCTCCTGCCACACGATCGGGAAGGGCTCGCCCCAGTAACGCTGGCGCGAGAAAAGCCAGTCGCGCAGCTTGTAATTGATCGTCTTTTTGCCGAGGTTTTTTTCCTCGAGGCGGCGCGTGATTTCCGCCTTCGCCTCCGCGGTGGAGAGGCCGTCGAGCGGGCCGCTGTGGACGGCGTATCCTTCGCCGGCGAAACACTCCACCGGCGGGGCGCTGCATGGGCTTTCGCCGCCGAGCGTGAGGCGCGGCGTGGGCGAGACGACCTCGCGGATGGGGAGGTTGAATTTCTGCGCGAATTCCCAGTCGCGCTCGTCGTGCGCGGGGACGGCCATGATCGCGCCGGTGCCGTAGCCGGTGAGGACGTAATCGGCGATCCAGATTGGGATGCGCTCGCCGTTCACGGGGTTGATCGCGTGGCTGCCGGTGAAGACGCCGGTTTTTTCCTTCGCGAGTTCGGTGCGCTCGAGGTCGCTCTTGCCGGCGGCTTTTTTCTTGTACTCCTCGACGGCGGGCCATTGCTCGTCGGTGGTGAGCGCCTCGACGAGCGGATGCTCGGGCGCGAGGACCATGTAGGTCGCGCCGTATAGCGTGTCGGGGCGCGTGGTGAAGACGGTGATTTTCTCCTCGGCGCGCAGGCGGTGGAGGATTTTGCGCACGTCGGCCTCGGCAAGACTTGATGCGGGCGGATGCACGATCGAAAAATCGACCTCCGCGCCTTCGCTGCGGCCGATCCAGTTGCGCTGCAAAAGTTTGATCGACTCGGGCCAGTCGAGGCCGTCGAGCTCGTCGATGAGGCGCTGCGCGTAGGTGGTGATGCGCAGCATCCATTGGCGCATCGGGCGGCGCTCCACGGGGAAACCACCCACCTCGCTCTTGCCGTCGATGACCTCCTCGTTCGCCAGCACGGTGCCGAGGCCGGGACACCAATTCACCGGCGCCTCGCTCACGTACGCGAGGCGCACGCTGTCGGGATCGCTGCCCTTGTAAGTGGTGATCGGTTCCGCCTTGTTCGTCGCGGTGTTAAACCATGCGTTATACAGCTTCAGGAAAATCCACTGCGTCCATTTGAAATAGCCGGGGTCGGTCGTGTTCACCTCGCGCTGCCAGTCGTAGGCGAAGCCGATTTTTTTGAGCTGCTCCTTGAAGCGCGCGACGTTCTGCGCGGTGGTGACCGCCGGGTGCTGGCCGGTCTTGATCGCGTATTGCTCCGCCGGCAGGCCGAATGCGTCCCAGCCCATCGGGTGGAGCACGTTGAACCCGCGCATCCGCTTGTAGCGCGCAATGATGTCGGTGGCGGTGTAGCCCTCCGGATGGCCGACGTGCAGCCCCGCGCCGCTCGGGTACGGGAACATATCGAGCACGTAATACTTCGGCTTCGCGGGGTCGAAGCCGGGGTCGCCGGGATTCGGCGCGTGGAAAGTCTGGTCCGCGTCCCAGCGGGCCTGCCATTTCGGCTCGATCTGGTCGAAGGGGTACGGTTTGCGTCGGTCGTTCATTGGGAACGGTCAGATTACGCGGATTATCGCAGATGAAAAGCACTTCGTAAATGGGAAGCCCGGACTAAACACAGAGACACGGAGAACACGGAGAAACACAGAGCAAAGAGAAACCCTTTTTCAGGCTCTCTGGGCCCCTCCGTGTTCTCCGCGATCTCCGTGTTTAAATAATGATCTGGTTCAGCTCAACCGCACGCCGCCGTCGATGATGAACTCGGCGCCTACGATGTTGCTGGAGTCTTCCGAGAGGAGGAAGCGCGCGAGCTTTGCGACTTCGTCGGCGGTGCCCATGCGCTTGAGCAGCGATTGGCTGACGATCTGCTGCTCAAAGCCTTTCATGGCTTCTTCCGGGAGGCCGGTTTTGCCGAAGATGGGCGTCTCGATAGGGCCGGGACTGATGGTGTTCAGGCGGATTCCGCGCGGCGCGAGCTCGACGGCGAGCGTCCTGCCGAACGACATCACCGCCGCCTTCGTGGCGGAGTAGAGCGATGCGCCCGCCATGGAGCCCGAGCCGGCGATGGAGGCCGTGAGGATGACCGCGCTCGGGTTTGCGAGCACGGGCAGGAGCGACTGGAGCTGGAAGAAGAGGCCGCGGACATTGATGTCAAACATATGGGCGTATTGCTCCGGTGTGGCGGCCTCGAGGGGCGCGAAGCTGGCGACCCCGGCGTTGAGGAATGCGCCGTCGATGGTGGCGGCGTGCTTTTTCACTTCCGCGCCGAGCGCCTGGGCGTCGGCGAGCGAACCGGCGTCGGATTTGAGGACGACCGTGCCCGCAGGCAGGGCGCGCTGCGCGGCGGCGAGCGTGTCGGGATTGCGGCCAGTGACGATGACTTTCGCGCCATCGGCGGCGAGGAGTTGCGCGGTGGCGAGGCCGATGCCCGTGGTGCCGCCGGTGATAAGGATGGTTTTGTTTTTCATAGGTGGATGGATGATTGTGGTTTTGTGTTGTGGTGATTTTTGGAATGGTGATTCCAGAAAAGAGTAAAAAATATCAGTCGAGGGCCTGCAATGCCAGGCGCGCGCTCTGGCGCAGGGTTTCCTTGTCGTCGATGGCGCGGGAGGCCACCGAGAGGCCGATGATCACATGGTGAAGGTAGCGGGCCAAAGCCACGGGGTCCTTGCCGCGCTTGAGGTCGCCCTTGCGCTGGGCCGCCGACAAACGCGATGCGAAGAGCCCCTCGAGCGCGCGGGCGTGTTCCACCGCAAGGCCGCGGGCCGACGGGACATTCGGAGCGAGCTCGACCATCGTGTTGGCCATGAGGCAACCCCGCGCGCCATTGTCGCAGGAGTTGCAAATGACACGGTCAAACATTCCGGCCAGCACCTTGCGCACCGGCGCGGGATCGGCGAGCGCCGCGCGCACGCCCTCCTGCGCGACGGCCATGTAGCGTTTCAGGGCGGCTAGGAAAAGCGTCTCCTTGTTGCCATAAGTGTCGTAAAGGCTCTGCCTGCTCACCCCCAGCGCGCTCGTGAGATTGGAGAACGATGTCGCCTTGAAACCGCGGTCGCGGAAAAGCTCCAGCGCCTTCCCCAGGACCTCGGCCTCGTCGAACTCCTTCGTGCGTGACATGGGGATACTGGAACGCCTGTTCCAGATTATGTCAATCAAAAATTAAACGCGGAGGCACGGAGGCCGCGGAGGTTCACAGAGAATTTTTTGGAATGGCCTTTGCCTTTCCTCTGTGTTTCTCTGTGGCTCCGTGCCTCGTGTTTGGACCCGCTATGCGCCCGCTCCTCGTCGCCACTAAAAACTCGCACAAGACCGCCGAAATCCGCGCCATCCTCGGGGCCGGCTGGGAGGTGACCGATCTCAATGCCCACCCGGAAGTGATCGCGCCTGAGGAAATCGGCACGACCTTCGCGGAAAACGCCGCTATCAAGGCCGCCGCCGCCTCGCTTATTTTCCCGGGCATCGTTTTGTCCGATGATTCCGGTATCGAAGCCGACGCTCTCGGCGGCGCGCCCGGCGTTTATTCCGCGCGTTACGCCGGTGAAAAAGCAACCGACGCCGATAACCGCGTCAAACTCCTCCGCGAACTCGACGCCGCGGGCGCGCGCGGCAAGCAGCGCGCGGGGCGATTCCGCTGCGTGATGGCGCTCGCGGAAAATGGCGAGGTGCTCGGCACGTTTGACGGCGCGGTCGAGGGGATCATCATCAACGAGGAAAAAGGGGAAGGCGGTTTCGGGTACGATTCGCTTTTCGTGCCGGACGGCTACTGCGAGACTTTCGGCCAGCTCCCCGCCGAGGTGAAAAACGGCCTCAGCCACCGGGGGCGCGCGCTGGAGAAAGTGCGCGAATATCTGGCAACGAGAGGTTAGGTCATCGCGATGGACACCTCCACAAAACCTCGCCTGCAACCCGTCGACGAGCTTCTCGAAACAGCCGTAGGCCACGAAGAACCCGGTCTGTTGCTTGCCGAGGCGTCGGATCATTTGTCGCTGGTTCTTTTCAAGACCGCCGAAGTCCGCGACCTCGGTCATACCCTGTGGCTCGAGGGATGTCACTGGGTATTGTTCGCGCCCGCTTATGTTGGCGTGTGCCCGCTGGACGGGGTCGCGGTGCTTTATTCGGAGGAAGGATACTGGATTGTGCGCGAACCGCGCGACCGGTGGCTCCGAATGCCCAGCGAGCGGGCTTATCTCGTCCGGTTCATCGCAGCGGAGGAGCACGCGTTGTTTGCCGCGTGTCTGCACCTCATGAAAATGAACACCTTTCTTGAGCACGCTGTCGATTATTTCGCCGCCGCGCCCGGATTCCGCAAATCGCCGGGTGGCACGTTGGTCGCCCCGGCGGACTACGCCTCTGTCGCTGCGGCGCGCATTCCGCGCTGGAGCCTGCTCGAAGTGCCGGATGAGTTTCGTTTGTCGTAAGCTCCGGATGCGGGAGGATTTTCCTTTGTCTGAGCGCGGGGAACCGTTCACATTTGCGGTCCATGGAAGCGAAGAACCAACGGTTTGAACTGCGTGGGCATATCCAGCATCGCTTCCTTCGATTTGCCGCCATCCTCTTGCTGGGCCTGTCAGTCGCCTCGGCTGCCGATACGATGCCGGTCTCCGAGTTCACCACCACCAGCATAAAAAAAGCGAAAGTCCTCGAAGACTCGAGCCGCGAGAAGAACCCCGAGATCGATCACTTCAAGTATCTCTGCCCCGGCCTCGGCGGCTACGAGGTGCTTTTTGAAGGCGCCGACTTGCGCACCTGGATCAACCTAATGATCAATGGCCGCACGATCGATCTCCAATCCGCCACGCAGGCTTCCTGCCCGGGCACGTTCCCGGCCAAGGCCAACGACGCGATTGAATGGCGCGGCGTTCGCAAAGGCGACGCGTTCGTTCCTTACGCCATCATCTATCGTATGGAATCCAGCGCGAATGACGACAAACAGACGCGTATCGAAACGTTTGTCATAATCAAGCTCGACGGGAAAAACTCGAAGGTCGTGGCGTCGATTCCCGCGAAGGAAGGTGAAAAGAAAGCCGAGGCGGTGGCGGACAAATTGCGCGATCAATAGAGCGGTTGCAGCGGTTGCGCTATGCGTTTCCCCCGCGAGCTTCTTCTCCTCCTTCGTGCTCTTCGTGACCTTCGTGGTGAATCCCTC
>DASZPK010000099.1:0-4343 GCA_035550335.1 Chthoniobacteraceae bacterium
TGGGATGGCGACCTGGCGCTCGATGGCACCTACGCGATGAGCAGTCTCGCACTCACGGCGAGCCTCCAGGAACCACCCTATCGCGTCCATATGAAATTCGATCCCGCCCAAAAAACCGTCGCCTACGAGTTGATGATGGGCGCGCGCACGGTAAAAACCGCCACCATTCCCATGAACCAGGAAGGCGTGAGCACGCTCGTGCGCGAGCAGCTCGGCATCGATCCCGGCATCGTGCTCCAAAACCTGCCGGCCTCGACCACCCACCCCACCATCACAGCCAAGCAGACCGAATTGACCATCCGGAAGGAAACCGTCGCCGCCTACCTGCTCACCATCAAGACCGGCGAAACGACCGTTGCGGAAATCTACGTGAGCCAGCTCGGCCAGGTGCTCGCCGCGAAAACGCTATTCGGCTACGACTTTGCGGCCGAGGATACCACCCCGCCGTAGGCGGGGAATGACGAAGCTCTAATGACGAATGACGAAACGCAGGGCGCGCAGGGTAATGGCAAGCCGCGCGGCAAATCCCACGCCGTAGTGTGGGGCGCGCTCATCCTGTTCTGCATCGTTTATTTCTTTTTCCCGGTTCTCTTTCTTTACCCGGTTCACAAGTATCGCGACCAACACCCCTTGAAGAGCGTCGGGATTTATCGGGATACTTACCCCCCGGATCCGATCGCCCAAGCAGTTGAAATTATCTTTTATCCCGGTAACAAATTCGCCGAACACAATGCCTGGTACGCCCTGCTGATCCAATGGGAATGGCATATGGTCGACCCGGACGATTATCCATGACGGACAAATGATGTTTAAAAATTGACCTGACCAAATCCCTTACGACGAGCTAGACTCCTGCCACCCCCCGGCCATTCCACTTTCACTTTTCACTTCTCAATGATCCAGGCGCAAAACCTCAGCAAAAACTTCGGCCAGCTCAAGGCCGTGGACAATCTCAACCTCGACATCAAGCAGGGGGAATTTTTCGCTTTCCTCGGGCCGAACGCCGCGGGCAAAACCACCACCATCAAGATGATCACGGGCCTCATCCGCCCGGGCGCGGGGCATTGCGTGGTGGGCGGGTACGACATCCAGAAAACGCCCGAAGCCGCCAAGGCGATCCTCAGCTATGTGCCCGATTTTCCGTTCCTCTACGAAAAGCTCACGTGCCGCGAGTTCATGCAATTCATGGGCGACCTGTTCAACATGGACCGCACCCTCATCGAAAGCAAAACGGCGGAGCTTTTCGACACCTTCCACCTCGGCGAATACACCGGCGAGCTAACGGAAAACCTGAGCCACGGCACCCGGCAGCGGCTCGTAATCGCCTCCGCCCTCCTGCACGACCCGAAAGTTTTCATCATTGACGAGCCGATGGTCGGCCTCGACCCCACCCACGCGCGCATCGTGAAAAACGAGCTCAAGGCCCGCAGCCGCGCCGGCATGACCGTATTCCTCTCCACGCACACCTTGAGCGTGGCCGAGGAAGTGGCCGACCGCATCGGCATCATCAACCACGGCCGCCTCATCGCGCTCGGCACCGTGGAGGAATTGCGCAAGCAGAGCGCCGAGAGCGGCGGCCTGGAAAAAGTGTTCCTCTCCATCGTCGACGCCGAGGAGAAGACGAAGGAAGACCACGCGCGAGAAGTGGCAAAGCGGTGATATGAATGCGCAAGCCGCCACTGGCAAGCAGCGCAGAATAATCCCGCTGCGGGTGGTGTGGCGCATATTGGTTCCGGTTGCGATATTGCTTGTCATCGGCGCGCTTTGGATAGGCCCCTCCGATATTTTGGGTTGGGGAATGGCGCGCGACATGAAGCGCCAAATGCAGGCGGGCAAGCAATACATGGACTCTCTCTCAGCCCCGGACATGCAGGCATGGATCGAAAGGTCGAGAGCCATTTTGCAAGAACCCCTCCCCGATGATGGCGTCGGCGTATACAGCAATTACGCTCCAGGCAAGCCGCTCCCCGATGATTTAAAGAAATTGAAGATCCTGCGCGTAGACCATTTCAAAAACCAGGTGGATTACATCTGGTGCGGCGGCTTTGATCATACCGAACTCGAGGTCATCCGCAGTGAGGATGGGAGTTTCAAGGTCGTTGCCATGTACGACGATTCCAACAGCAAGGTGCTCTGGCCGTAGCCATGGAGGCGGCCAAGGATTCGTCCAAATCGTCCATTTCGTTCACCCCCCGCAAACTTTTAAAGCAAGAAAAAACGGCAACCTCATGCAATTCACTGGTGGCAGTCGTTACGGAAAAAGCTTTTGGAGAAGCTTCAATTCAACATGGCCATTAGCCCGGCTCGTTATCAAACCGAATCAGCTGATCCTATCCACGGTTCTTTCCAGAACATTTACTTTTGAAAAAGATCAGATTAAAAAACTATCGAAATATTCGGCCTTCTTTTCCACAGGAATCCTCATTGAGCATTCCATAGCAGATTATCCGCCGTTTATAGTTTTCTGGACATTCAGACCGAGCGCCGTGAAGGCGGCCTTGATTCAAAATGGATACAATTTCACCTAGTCGGGTCTGTAAGGGGATAATCCCATTTTCTTATTATTAACAATCCCTAGGGACTGAGATAATAACAAAAAACTGTCGCCTATTCTACCAAGTGTCAGTGAATGGCCGGGGGATTCGTTGAAGGAAGACCACGCGCGCGGTGACGAAGCGGTGAGGCTTCCATCGCCGCCGCACACTATCTCGGCATTTGTGAGCCAAACACGCTGGTGCCGCCGCTGCTGCCGCCGGAGGTTTCCGCTGCATTCCCCTTCGCCGTCGACGCTGGCGTGGCTTCGGCCACCGGTGCCGGCGTAAAGGCCGGCGCCTCCCCCACCCGGCTCACGACCATCGGCTTTCCCTTCGCATCGAAGCCGTGGGTGCCATTCACTTTGATCGGGAGAAGCAGGACATTGGTCTGGCCCGATTTAAAAGTGATCACCACTTTCCCATTCGTCACCTCCCACGTCCCGGTTTCGGAATATTTTTCCGTCTTGATCGTCCCATCCTTCGCAAACACCCGCACCCATCCCCATGTAAGTCCCTTGAAATTCCACCGCCCGCTGCCATTGGTAAGCATCTGTCGGACTTCATCATCGGACTGCTGCTGAACACCCAGGTCGGCACGAAGCGCGGCAGCGGCAAGGATGAATAGCAGCGTGGTGCAAAGGAAGCGGGAGCGGATGTTTTTCATGGCGCGTAAAAATCGCAGGCGTGGTAACGCTCTTTGTGGGTAACAGCCGCCCGCCGCTGCGTCAAGTTCTCCCCACCATTGCCAATCGCAACATGGAAAATAGGGACCAGGCAAACAATTCTTGGCAGCTCGCGGAAAAATGGTCGCACATTCCCCAGCTTGACGCCTTCAACTCAAGCCAACAGGCCTCAATGATTGAAGCCAGAAAAAAGCGACCGCCATGACTGCGACCCCGCCGACAATGAAGAGCCAGCGAGATTTTACAGCGCTCACTTATAACTCAAGGCATCCAGCGCCGCCGACCACGTCGGCAAGGCGGGATGGGCATCGGGGCGCGGATTGCCGGAGGTGCCGGCATTTGTTAAGTTCCACTTCGCGCCGTTGCGCGTGCCTACCCCGGTCCAATACCACGAAAATGAAGCGATGGGGACCGGGATGGAGCCCGCCATATCCGACTGGAACATCAAGTAGGTCGTGTATTGGTCGTAGACCGTCTGCACTTGGTAATTGGGATCCAAAATGACCATGGGGGATTCGATTGCCTCCCCGTTCTTGCCGATGCTGGAAGGCGCGTTCCGGTTGACGCACGGGCTGTCGCTGGCGAGGTGAGTCCACTTTCCGTTGTTGTCCTGCCGCCACCGGTCGGGCACGCACGTCTCCAGCCAGAAAAGTTTCCCCCCGGGAAACTCCGCGGGCGCCTGCACCGCGCCGGTGAAAAAATGGACGCCCGGCTGCTTGTCCGATCCCAGTTGCATGACATCCGTCGCCACGTTGGCGATGGTCGCCTGGTGGACATCCACCGCGCCGTCGATCGTGGCGGTGGTAGGCCCGGCGCCGGAAGGGCTGGGCGCGGCAACCGGGGCCGGGGCATTTTTATTCTGGGCGTAGCACGAGAGATTGAGAATGAAGAAGAGCGACGCTGCGCAGATGTTGAGGATGTGGCGCATGGCTGGATTTTGCGATTGCTTGCCGGGAATCGCGGAGCCCGCGATTGCAGGGGCACAAACCTACTGAACCATGCGCAACGGGGCCAGCTTTTTCCCCGGGAATTTCAATTTCAGATTGATGATTGAAGCTTCAGCGCATCGCGAGGAATTCCATCCAAATCTGAATCTGAAATTAGATTTTTCTTGCCATCCCCCACC
>DASZPK010000100.1:0-4100 GCA_035550335.1 Chthoniobacteraceae bacterium
AACGAACGCGATACCGAGGCGAGCAATTGCCCGCCGAGGTCCCCCGATTCTTGGCGCGCCGGTTGCATGCTCAGCGCGGTTCCAATGTCCTCACTTCGATCTTGTCCCCGGAGACCGCGCCGATGCCGAGCTGCGCCGCCGTTTGGAGATACGCGGCGTAGGGGGCCACGCGCGGGAGTTTCGCGTCCTTGCGCCAATGCTCGATCTGCGCGAGGGCGACGGTGTCCATGGCCACCGGGTCTTTCGATGCGTAAATGCGGGCGTGGCGGATGGCGAAGTTCGGCTCGAAATCGGGGCCGCCGGCGTATTGCGCGAGCAGGCCGTCCATGATGTTGATCACCACCCGCTGGCCGATGCGCGGGTCGCCCCAGAGGTCGCAGATGAAGGTGTCGTTGTCGCTGAAGCGCCGCCAATTATCCACGTTCGGCACGGTCGCGTTGTAGAGCGCGCCCGCCACGCCCGCGGTTTCCGAGGCGGAAAACACGGGCACGTTGATGATTTTCGTCACCTCGTTGCTGCTCAATATCCGGCAAACGTGGCTGTCCTGGCTGATCTGGTCACGCTCAGGCGGGGCAAGGCGCTTGGGATCGCGGCGGTAAAAATCGACATCGCCCCAGATCAACTTACCGATCACATCCGAGGAGATGATCGCCTTCGGGTCGTAGCCTTTCACCGGCTCGATGGAGCGCACCTGGTATCCCCCATCCTTCTCGACGTAGCCCGCTTGGGCGAGGCCGTCACGGTCCCACACGATGATGTCCTTTCGCGGAATGCCAGCGCTCTCAAGCCCCTCGACAATCGCTTCCACCACGCTCCTGTGGGTGCTGAAATATTTGCCGCCCGCCGCCGAAATCTTGATGCCGATCTTGTCGCCGGGCTTCACCAGCGTGCGCCATGCGGCCCCGATTTCGCCGGTGTTGGTGGTGGCCATGACGACGTCGTCCACCATCCGGCGCACGACCACCGGGTCGGTTTTGAAGCCGGTGATCGAGGCGTCGTCGGCCTCGCACCAGACCACCGATCTTGCAGGGGGAACCGGTGTGGGCGATGGAGCAGCCGCCGGCACCGGAGTAGCGGAAAACGCCACGCCGCCAGTGAGAGCGAGCAGGAATGTGAGCAGGAAAGGCCGCACGAGTCGTTGCGAATATTCCCGTTTGAAGGGGGTTGTGTCAACCGCGCACCGTGCTGGCAGGCAAGGTGCTTTGTATTTCCCCCAAAAGGTGATATGTTTATCCGCAATCCTAGAAAGAAAACGACCTTGATGCGCCCCAGCCGTCTTCTGATCCTGACCCTGCTTTGCGTGCTCTGCGCCACCGCAATGCATGCCGCCGACTTTTCGTGGAAGCTGGAACGGTTTGAGGGGCGCGATTACGTGACGCTCCAGCAAGTCGTCGAATTCTACGGATTCAACACACCGCTCGCCCCGGTGAACAACGTCATCAGCCTCGAATCCGACAAGGCCGAGATGCAGGTCACGCTCAATGGCCGCGAGGTGGAGATAAACGGTGTAAAACATTGGCTCGGCTTCCCGGTGCTCGCTTCCGATGGCAAGGTGCTCATCTCGCGCCTCGACCTTTCGAAGATCATCGAGCCGTCGCTCCGCCCCGAGGCGATCCCCGACCTCCACCCGGTGAAAACCGTGGTGCTCGATCCCGGCCATGGCGCGGTGGACAAAGGGGCGGTGAGCCGCTTCGGTTTTGAAAAGGATTTCGCGCTCGATGTCTGCATGCGCGCGCGCCGGATTTTGCAGGACCGCGGTTACAATGTCGAAATGACCCGCAGCACCGACGTGCTCATCCCCCTTGAGGACCGCCCGCAGGTGGCGAACCGCACGCCCGACAGCATCTTCGTGAGCGTCCATTTCAACGCCTCCTCGGAAAACGGCCAGGCCAGCGGCTTCGAGGTATTCTCCGTCACGCCGCGCGGCGCGCCCTCCACCGCCGAGGAAACGCTTTCCCTCGGCGACCTCCGCAACGAGCCGGGCAACGCGGTCGATGTCCCCAGCAACGCGCTCGCCACGTGCGTCTATAACTCGCTGCTCGGGAACATCCCGCAGTTCGACCGCGGCCTCAAAAATGCGCGCTTCGCCGTGCTGCGCCTTGCCACCGTGCCGGCGATCCTGATCGAGGGGGGGTTCCTCTCCAACCTCAGCGACAGCAGCCTCGTGGCCTCCGCCGCATGGCGCAGCAAACTCGCCGAGGCCATCGCCGACGGCGTCGACAATTACAAAAACCTCGCCGAGAAAAAGCAGCGCCCCAAGACCGTGGCCGATTACCGCCGCGTCGCGCCGGAGCACGTCACGCTGCGCGACATGGACGCGTCGAACGTCGTTTCGAAGAAGCCGCCGGCGAGCAACTGATTTCCGGCGCGCCGTTTTTGATCCATGCGGCTCATTTCGCAACCCGCTTCTTCGCCCTTGGGAAAACGCTTGTCCCCAAGCTACTACTTCCTGCTTGTTGGAATCATGTCCGCGGTCACCGTGCACGGGCTGGGCGACAAATTGTTCTTCATCGCCTTGACGGCGGCCTCGCTTTTATATGCCACAGGTTCAACGAAACGACGCAGCCCGAGTCCGCAAGATCGGTAAATGAAGTGTGGGACGATGGCGATGCGCTGGTGGTGCGGGCCAATGGCGTGGAGGCGCGGATTCCGTTTTCCAACATCAGTTTCCTGAGCTGCAATTACAGGAACCCGCCGCGGATCATGCTCCAGCTCCGCGAAGCGTGCGCACTCGGAAAGGAGATCGCTTTCATTGCGCCCCGGGAGACGGGAGCATGGCGTTGATGCCCCCGATCGCGGACGATTTGCAACGCCGCATCGCGGACGCCGTGAGGCCGCATCCGCGCCCATTCACTTCGCCGGAAACTCGCAGCGCACCTTGAGGCAGGCGCGCAGGCGCTTCAGGTAATCGTCGCGCGGAATCTCGATGGCGCCGAATGCCTGCAAATGCGGCGTGACCCATTGCACTTCGAGCATCTTGAATCCGCTTTTGAGCATCCGCTCCACCAGCGCGCAGAGCGCCACCTTCGAGGCATCCGTGGCGTGGTGAAACATCGATTCGCCGAAAAACACCGCGCCGAGGCTCACGCCGTAGAGGCCGCCGGCGAGTTTCCCATCCTTCCACGCCTCGACCGAATGCGCGTAGCCACGCCGATGCAGCTCGCAGTAGCTGCCGATGATGTCCTCGCTGATCCACGTTTCCTCGCGCGCGGCGCATTCGCGCATGACTTTCGCGAACGCGGTGTCGATGCGGATTTCGAATATGTTTTTGCGCAGCGCCCGTTTCAGCCCGTGCGGAACGTGGAAATCCTCCAGCGGAATAATCGCCCTTGGGTCGGGCGAAAACCACCCGATCCCGCCGTCATCCATCGCCATCGGAAAGATGCCGCTGCAATACGCCTCGATCAGCATCTCGGGCGGGATCATTTGCGGCGATTTGGACATGCGCTATTTCTACCCGATTTGCGTGCAACGTGTCATGCAGATTGAAAACATGCTCGCGGACAAGGAACAAAGCTTCGTCCGCGAATTGCTGTAGCGTGCGCTGTCCTCGGCGCAGGAGTTGCGCGCCGTCCGCAGAAATTTCCCCGGTCACGTCCAGCGCCTCCGCTGAGGACAGCGGACTCTACAGGTTTCCGCTACCACGCTTCGCCCGAAAGCTGTTGTAGCGTGCGCTGTCCTCAGCGCAGGAACGGAGCGCCGCTCGTAGAAATTCCCCGGCCACGTCCAGCGCCTCCGCTGGGGACAGCGGACTCTACAGGGCGCGCCGGCGGACGCCTTTTTACGATGTTACACTCTGTCAATCAGGATGATTTCGCCTTGGTAGGGCCATTCCTCCTCTCGTGACACCAAGCCCGCACGCACTGGATTCATCCGCACATAATCCCATTTTTCTCCATAGCTTTCATCACTGCGCAGCAGATGGTCGTGGAATCCGGGTTGCCAGAAAGATTGCAATTCCTGATGCCCGAGTTGCCGGGGCGTTGCGCCCGTGGATTGCAGGGCGCTCCCCAAGTGGCGCTTCAGGCCTTTGATCCATTCGCCCAATGTAATATTGCATCCCGTCCCGAAGCTCACAAAAAGATGAACATGATCGGGCA
>DASZPK010000101.1:0-3619 GCA_035550335.1 Chthoniobacteraceae bacterium
GCCTGCACGTCGCGCGCCGCGCCGTCGATGTCGCGGCTCAGGTCGAACTGGATCGTGATGCGCGTGCTGCCGAGCGAACTCGACGAGGTCATTTCCGCGACGCCCGCGATGTGGCCCAGCTCGCGCTCCAGCGGCGTGGCGACGGAGGAGGCCATGATGTCCGCGCTCGCGCCGGGCAGGTTCGCGTTGACGTTGATGGTCGGGTAATCGACCTGCGGCAGCGGCGCCACGGGAAGTACGACGAACGCAATCGCGCCCGTGAGCGCGACCGCCACCGTGATGAGGGTGGTGGCCACCGGCCTGCGGATGAACGGCTCCGAGAGGCTCATGCGGGCGCGCCGGGTTCCAATTCACCGTCCGCGGGCGCTTTTACGTGCTTTTTGGACGAAAAACGCTGCGCGAGGCTGTCGAAGAAAATGTAAATCACCGGCGTGGTGTAAAGCGTGAGCACCTGGCTGAAGATCAGCCCGCCCACCATCGAGATGCCGAGGGGCCGGCGCAGTTCCGAGCCGAAGCCGGTGCCGCACGCGAGCGGCACGCCGGCGAGCAGCGCGGCCATCGTCGTCATCATGATCGGGCGGAAACGGAGCAGGCACGCCTCGTAGACGGCGTCGGTCGCGTTCTTGCCGCGCTCGCGCTCCGCCTCGAGGGCAAAGTCCACGATCATGATGCCGTTTTTCTTCACGATGCCGATCAGCAGCACGAGGCCGATGATGGCCACCACGCTCAAATCCTGTTTAAACAAAATCAACGCGATAAACGCCCCGACGCCCGCCGAGGGGAGCGTGGAAAGGATCGTGATCGGATGGATGAAGCTCTCGTAAAGCACGCCGAGCACGATGTAAACCGTCACCAGCGCCGCGAGGATCAGCAGCGGCTCATTCGAGAGCGAGCTTTCGAACGAGGCGGCGGTCCCCTGGAACCCCGCCTGGATGCTCGCGGGCATGCCGAGGTCTTTCTGCGCCTTGTTGACGACCGAGATCGCGTCGCCCAGGGAGGCGTTCGGCGCGAGGTTGAACGAAACCGTGATCGCCGGGAACTGCCCCTGGCGGTTGATCGTGAGCGGCTGCGTCGTCTTGTCGAACTTGCAGAATGCCCCGAGCGGCACCGCCGTGCTCAACGTCGAAGCCGGCGCGGTTGGCGCGGCGGAGGCGAGGGCGTTCCGGTTGCCAAGGATGGTTGCGGGCGAGACGATCGTGCCGGCCGTCGGCGTGTAGAGCGCCGAGCTCGTGAGCGCATTCGACCCGGCCGACGAGGAGGCCGAGGAGGAGAAGGACGACGACGCCCCCGCGCCGCTCGCGCCCGCCGAGGCGTTGGACTGGATGTAAATCGTATTCAGCTTCTCCGGGTCGGTCTTGAACGACGGGTCGACCTCCATCACCACGTGGTATTGGTTCGTCTGCGTGTACATCGTGTTCACGAGGCGCTGGCCGAAGGCGTCATAAAGGGTGTTGTCGATTGTTGTCGGGGCGATGCCGAGCCGCGACGCCGTCACGCGGTCGATGGTCACGTTGATGGCCAGCCCGCCCGGCTGCTGGTCGGTCGCCACGCTCTCGAGCTCCGGCAGCTGCTGCAATTTTGCCACGAACTTGTTGGTCCACTCGTCGAGTTCATTCGGGTCGGGGTCCTCGAGCGTGTATTGGAATTGCGCGCGGCTCACGCGGTCATCGACCGTGATGTCCTGCACGGGCGACATGTAAAGGTGGATGCCCTTCACTTTTTCGAGGCTGGCGCTGAGATCGCGGATCACGTCCGACGCGTTTTTGTGGCGCTGGCCGAGCGGCTTGAGGTTGATCGACAAGCGCCAGCTGTTGAGCGTGGTGTTCACGCCGTCGGCCCCTATGAACGAGGAAGTGCTCGCCACGTCCGGGTCCTGGAGAATGACATCCGCCAGCTCCTGCTGTTTCTTCGCCATCTCCTTCGTGCCGATCGCCGGCGGCGCGGAGGAAATCCCTTGTATGACCCCCGTGTCCTGCACCGGGAAAAACCCCTTCGGGATGATGACGTAGAGATAAATCGTGAGCAGCAGCGTGCCGAGCGCCACGAGCAGCGTGACCCCCTGGAAATTCAACACGAACTTCAGGGTACGCCCGTAAAACCCGATCATGTTTTCAAATACGCGCTCGGAGGCCTGGTAAAATTTCCCCTGCTTTTCCTTCGGGTTATGTTTGACGATGCGGGCGGTCATCATCGGCGTGAGCGTGAGCGACACCACCGCCGAGACGACAATGGTCACCGCCAATGTGACCGCGAATTCGCGGAAGAGCCGCCCCACCACGTCGCCCATGAACAGGAGCGGGATGAGCACCGCCACGAGGGAAACCGTGAGCGAAAGAATCGTAAACCCGATCTGCTCCGCGCCCTTGAGGGCTGCATCCATCGGGGAATCGCCCTCCTCGATGTAGCGCGAGATATTTTCGATCATCACGATGGCATCGTCGACCACGAAACCGGTGGCGATGGTGAGCGCCATGAGCGAGAGGTTGTCGAGGCTGTAGCCCAGCCCGTACATCACCGCGAAGGTGCCGACGAGCGAGACCGGCACCGCCACGCTGGGGATGATGGTCGCGGAGAGGCTGCGCAGGAACAGGAAAATCACGAGCACCACCAGCCCAATCGTGAGGAACAATTCAAATTCCACGTCGGAGATGGAGGCCTTGATCGAGGTGGTGAGGTCGGTGAGCGTTGTCACCTTGATGCCCGCGGGGAGAGTCGTGAGAATGCCGGTCGTCGGGTTGTTCAGCAGGTTTTTGATGCTGTTCACAACGCTGATCGTGTTCGCGCCCGGCTGGCGCTGTACGTTCACGATCACCGCAGGCGTCTTGTCCATCCACGCCGCCTGGCCTTCATTCTCGACGCCATTGACGATCTTCGCCACGTCGGTGAGCATCACCGGCGCGCCGTTGCGGTAGGCGACCACGACTTTTTTATAATCGTCGGGCGTCACCAACTGGTCGTTCGCGTCGATCTGCACGTCCTGCCGCGGGCCGTCGAAATTGCCGTGCGCCGCGTTCTCGCTGGCGCTGGTGAGCGCGCTGCGAAGGTCCTCGAGATTGATGCCGTAGGAGGAGAGCGAGGCCGGGTTTGCCTGGATGCGCACCGCCGGCTTCTGGCCGCCGCTGATGCTCACCAGGCCCACGCCGCTCAACTGCGAAATCTTCGGCGCGAGCCGGGAATCGACGAGGTCCTCCACCTGCGAGAGCGGCATCGAATCGGAAGTCACCGCGAGCGTCATCACCGGCGCATCGGCGGGGTTGGTTTTGTTGTAAATCGGCGGCGCCGGGAGGTTGGAAGGGAGCTGGGCGCCGGCCGCGTTGATGGCCGATTGCACCTCCTCCTCGGCCACGTCGATGTTCAAGCTCAGCGCGAATTGCAACACCACGACCGATGTTCCGCCCGAGCTGCTCGAGGTCATCTGGTTCAAGCCGGGCAACTGGCCGAATTGCCGCTCCAGCGGCGCGGTCACCGTGGTCGCCACCACATTCGGGCTGGCGCCGGGATAGAACGTGACAATCTGGATCGTCGGGTAATCCACCTGCGGCAGCGCCGATACCGGCAATTGCCGGAACGCCGCGATACCGGTGAGAACGACTCCGGCCATCATCAGCGAAGTCGCGAC
>DASZPK010000102.1:0-5263 GCA_035550335.1 Chthoniobacteraceae bacterium
GATTCCATTCGCGCGAGCGGGATGCGAATGCTCGTCCCGCGTTCCGTCACGTCCGCGAAAGCCTCGCCTACGCGCGCGCCGGAGAGATTGTCGCGCACCGCGACAGGCCCGGAGCGGAAGGGGAGCGGCATCACCCAGCGCACACCGCCTTCCTCGAGGCGCTCCATCGAGATGAAAAGTTTCGACGGCAGGCGCGGCAATTCCGCCGCGGGCATCCACAAATGGATGTGGTCGCCCGAGACATGCGCCGAGGCCAGCGGGTGATTCGCATGGCCGGCCTGCGGGTCGACCGGTTTGTAAAACACCTCCACCGGCCCCGCGTGCCCGAGCAGCCGGCGGCGGCTCAGGAGCATCTGCGTGGAGTGGAGCGCGATCGCCTCGCGCTTGCGCCGCTGCCGCGCGGGCGTGAGCGGCAATTCGATTCGCGTGTGCAACGGTGTGCGGCCGTTTGTGTGGACGAGATAAACGAGGCGCTCGACCTGGAGCCCCACGCGTTGCAGCGCAAGGCCCGCGATGAGCGCGAGCGAATTATGGTCCGGGTGGCGGTCGTGGAGCGACGGCGTGACGAGCAGGGTCGGGCGGAAATGCCCGATCTCGCGCGCGAGCGCGTCGAGCGGCGCGGCATCCATCTCGAGCACAGCGCTTTGAAAACCCTGGTCGGGAAAACCAAGAAACGCCATGCCGGATGCCGCGCGCGTGACCCCGAGATGTGAGAGCGCCGCGACCGCCTCCGCCTGGCGCAGCCTGCCCCAGCGGCGCCGCCCTTCCGCGCCGATCCGGATGCGGCGTTCGCGCACGCGCTGCGGCCACGGATTATTGTCGCCGTTGGTCGCGTACAACACGCGCACCTCCGCGCCGGCTTCGAGCGCGACCTGGATCAGGCCGCCCGTGGCGAGGCTTTCGTCGTCCGGATGCGGCGCCAGGATCAGGATGCGGTCCTGATTCGTCAATGCACGCAACACAGACATGGGGAGCAATTCAAGAACAACACAACGATCATTTTACAAAGGGGCGCATCAAAAAAAGCGCGCCCACTGTATACACGCAATTGGCCGGATGTTCAAATGCGAGTTTGAAGCCGCTGACAACTGTCGACAGGCGCCCTTAAAGCGACCAAACCGTCTTCCCGCCAACCATCGTCCGCACCGCGCGGCCCTTGAGATTCCAGCCATGGAAAGGTGTGTTGCGGGAGCGCGAGGCCGAGGCGTTTTTGTCCACAGTCCATTCGAGGTCGGGATCGATGAGCGTGACGTCGGCCACCGCGCCGGGGGAAAGCGTGCCGCGGTCGAGATTCAGCAGGCGCGCGGGGTTGAGGGTGTAAAGCTCGATGAGCCGCGCGAGGTCGATGGCCTTTTTCTTGTGGACGAGAATGTCGATGAAAAGACCCAGTTCGGTCTCGAGGCCGAGGATGCCGAAGGGGGCGAAGTCGAACTCGACTTCCTTCTCGTAGTTGCAATGCGGTGCGTGGTCGCTGGCGAGGATGGTGATGGTGCCGTCGGCGACGCCAGCGATGAGCGCGTCCACGTCGGACTGCGCGCGGAGCGGCGGGTTCATCTTGAAATTCGTGTCGAAGCTTTGGATCGATTCGTCGGTGAGGGCGATGTGGTGGGGACAGATTTCGCCGGAGATTTTCACGCCGCGCGCCCGGGCGTCGCGCAGGAGACGCACGCTGCCGGCGGCGCTCATGTGCTGGCAATGGATCGGCGTGCCGCAGAGTTCGGCGAGGAGGATATTGCGCTGGACGATGATCTCCTCGCCCGCGCTCGGCCAGCCGGGGAGGCCGAGCACCGTGCTCCAGTAGCCCTCGTGCATCACACCTTTGCCGACGAGATTGTAGTCCTGGCAATGGTCCATCACGGGGAGATTGAACATGCGCGCGTATTCGAGGGCGCGGCGCATGAGCTCGTGGTTCTGGACGCAATGGCCGTCATCCGTGAGCGCCACGATGCCCGCCTTGTGCATCGAGCCGATGGGGGCAAGTTCCTCGCCGGCGAGGCCCTTGGTGATCGCGCCGGTTGTATAAACATTGACCACGCCTTCGTTCGCCGCCTTTTCGCGAATCCACGAGACCACGCTGGGGCTGTCCACCGAGGGCGAGGTATTCGGCATGCAGACGATACTCGTGAAACCGCCCGCCGCCGCCGCCTGCGTGCCGGTGGCGATGGTCTCCTTCGCCGATTGCCCCGGCTCGCGCAGATGGACGTGAATGTCGATGAGCCCCGGCGTGACCACGAGTCCCGTGGCGTCGATTACTTCGAGATCGTCGAGGTGCTTGCGGTCCTGCGCCTCGAAATCGACCCGCTCGATTTTTCCATCGGCGATATATACATCGCCCACGCGGTTCACTCCGTTCGCCGGGTCGATGATGTGGCCGTTGGTGATGAGGGTGGTCTTCATTCTTGGCTCCCGCTCGGAAATAAGCGCCGTAGGCGCGACATGTTTATAGATGCGGACGTCAAATAAATCTCAAGCTCCGTAGGAGCGGCATGTAAAGGGCGCGATTTCATTCGATTGGCTTGAAAATATATTTGCTTTCGAAAGCGACGTGGTGACGGTTCAGGAAATCGAGATACTCTGTGTGAAAAGACTTTTTCCGGTGATGCAACTCCTGATTCTGAATGTAACGCGCCACGCGACTCAAATTCGAGTGGGAAACGGAAAATGCGCCAAACCCTTCCTGCCACGAAAAGCGGCAGCCGATCCATTTCTGCTCGTTAACATGATTGGTGGATCCAGCTTTGATGTCTCGCACAAGGTTCGAGGGGGCGATGTCCGGATTCAAACCTATAAGAATATGGACATGGTCGGGCATGCAATAAATGGCGATCAGTTTCTGTCCCTGCTTTGTAACAATTCCGGTGATGTATTTTTGCAATTCTTCTTTTCGCGAAGGAACAATCACGCAAACCCTGGCCGAAACCGCGAATACTACGTGAAGGTAGATTTGCGTGTAAGTGTTAGCCATGAGTGTGACATGCCGCTCCTACGGAGCTTGTTCGCTTTTTAGCGCTGGGTGCTATAGACATGTCGCGCCTACGGCGCTGGAAGATGCTTGTTCGCACTAATTTTACCACGGTTGTGGAAGCTGCAATACTCATTGCGCTATCCTTTCCCCTCCGGCGCAGAGGTAGAGCACGGCCATGCGGACGGCGAGGCCGTTGGTGACCTGGTCGAGGATGACGCTGCGGGCGCTATCGGCGATGTCGCTGTCGATCTCGACGCCGCGGTTGATGGGGCCGGGGTGCATAATGAGGGCGCTTGGTTTCAATTTTTCCGCGCGGGCGCGCGTGAGGCCGAAGAGAGACGTGTATTCGCCGGTGCTGGGGAAATATTCCTTGCGCTGGCGCTCGTGCTGGATGCGCAGGAGGTTGACGACGTCGACATGCGGCAGGACGGAATCGATCTCGTGCGTGACCGCGCAGCCCATGCGCTCGAACTCGCGCGGGACGAGTGTGCTGGGGCCGACGAGCGTGACTTTCGCGCCGAGCTTGAGGAGCGCCCAGATGTTCGAGCGGGCAACGCGGCTGAACAAAATATCGCCGATGATGGCGACGTGGATCCCCGCGATGCGCCCGAGTTTTTCGCGAATGGTGAAGGTGTCGAGCAGCGCCTGGGTGGGGTGCTCTTGCGCGCCGTCGCCGGCATTGATGACGCTCGATTGCAGGCGCTCGGCGAGGAACTGCGGCGCGCCGGCGGAGCTGTGGCGAAGTACGATGATATCGGCGTGCAGCGCCTCCAAATTTTTCGCGGTGTCCTTGAGCGTCTCGCCTTTCGTGAGGCTCGAGGTGCTGGCGGAGATGTTCACCACGTCGGCGCTGAGGCGGAAGGCGGCGAGCTCGAACGAGGTGCGTGTGCGCGTGCTGGGCTCGACGAAGAAGTTAACGAGTGTTTTACCGCGCAGGGCGGGGACTTTTTTCACGTCGCGCGCGCCGACCTGCTTGAACGCCGCTGCGGAATCGAGGATGGCATTGATTTCATCGGCGGAGAGTTCCTGGATACCAATGAGGTCCTTGCGGCTCCATTTTGTCGGTTGGCTCATGGCGCGCTCCTTTCCACCCACACGGAATCCGGCACACCATCGACTTTTTCAAACCGCACGAAGACGCGCTCAGGCCGCGCCGTGGGGATATTTTTCCCAACGTAATCTGCCTTGATTGGCAACTCTCTATGGCCGCGGTCCACTAGCACCGCGTATTGGATCCGTGCGGGCCGCCCGAACGACGAAACCGCGTCCATCGCCGCCCGGCAGGTGCGGCCGGTGTAGGCGACATCGTCCATGAGGATGAGCGTGCGGCCTTCGAGCGCAAGCGGGAGTTTCGAGGGCTCGACGGGGGAAAGATTTTTGCGCGCGTGGATGTCGTCGCGATGCATCGAGACATCGATCACGCCAAATTCCACGCGCGTCTTTTCAATCTGCTCGATGTAATCGACGATCCGCCGGGCGACCTCCACGCCGCGCGACGGGATGCCGACGATTGCGACCTGTTTCAGGTCGGGGTTGCGTTCGATGATCTCGTGCGAGATGCGTTTGAGCGCGCGTTCGATGGCCTGCGCGTCGAGGACGAGTGTGGCGCCGGGTGAGGGCGGGTAGGGTGAGGTGGTCATGGCTTCCTTGGCGGCCTCGCAGGACCGCGGTTAAAGGAAAACTAAACTTAGTTATTGGTGGCCGATTTCTGTCTCTTTTCCCTCCAGGATGAACGGAATTTCACAATCCAATCGAGCAAAGCTTTCTCGAAACCGATATCGTGGCCGGCCTTTTCGCTTTCCAGCCACTTGTGACGGAGGATTTCCTCCCGCTCGGCAAGGAATTCCTTATAGAGAACGGAATTCTTGACCAGCGCAGAATTCTCTTCGTTGGGAGCGTCCATGTCTTCTGAGGGCTTCTTCATAAACATATACGATGGGGGCGTCAATCAGTTTCCAGCTCGCTGATAGATGCCATTCCAGCGAACATAAATTAATTTTCTGATAATTGCAATACTTGCCGTAGTTGCAAAGCAACTTTTTCAAATGCCTCCGCCACCGCGCTCTGTGGCGATGCAGACGCAATGGGACATCCACGGTCACCCGACTCGCGCATCTCGATGTCGATGGGAATCTGCGCGAGCAGCGGCACGTGCAGGCGCGCGGCTTCGCGTTCGCCGCCGCCGGTTCCGAAGATGTCGTAGCGCTTGCCGTCGGAGGGGGAGAGGAAATAGCTCATGTTCTCGATGATGCCGAGCACCGGGACGTTTACTTTGTTAAACATCGAGACCGCCTTGCG
>DASZPK010000103.1:0-6117 GCA_035550335.1 Chthoniobacteraceae bacterium
CGCCGCGGGAGTCGTGGGAAGTTCGAGGATGCCGTTGTGGAGTTCGATCACGTGCCCGGCGTGCGTGAGCCAGTGCAGGTCGGATGCGAGTTGCGATTTGGCCTTGGCCGGGTCCTCCTGGTGGGCGGGGAGCACTTTTGCGGCGAGCTCGGCGCGCGTGCATTTTTGCGTGGCGGCGATCACTTTCAAGATCTCCGCGACCGAATTCGAGAGGCTCTCCAGGTTGCCCGTGAATGGCACGGGCCGTATCGCCGAGACGAGCTGGATGCGGTTGCGATGCTTGAAAATATACAACCCCGCATGGATGAACTCGTGCCGGAGATGGTTCATCAAATGCCCCGGGAACCGGTTTTCCTCCTCCCATGCGTAACGTACGGCGCCCGCAAGCTGCCGGTCAGGCAGGTTGCGGCTCGCCTCGCCGGAAAGCTCGAACGCGTTGCCGCTTTTCATGATCTGCGGAAGGTAATTGGCGCGGAAGTGCCCCTCCGCCTCGCTGGCGGAGGTGAAGGTCACCGGTTCGGCCTCGTTCAATGTCTTGTAGGTCGTCACGGATCGCGCCTGGTCCTTCCACTGCTCGACCACCGCGGGATCGGACACCACCTCGATCTCGCGCTGGAAATCCGAAAAAGGCATCCTCCGGCTGAAGCGCTCCTCGTAAAGCCGCCGAAGCGCCGGCTGGTAGCCGTGGTAATTCGTCGGGCCGAGGAGCGTTCCGCTCAAGCGGCACCGGGCGACATTGGAATAATTGCCCTTGGGCGGTTCGCCCTGCGTGGTCTCCTCGGTATAATAAAGCTGTTTCGCGAGCGGAAAGGCGTTGCGTTCCAGGGTCGCGCGGTCCAGCGCGACCGGGCCGTTCTCGCCGCACTGGTGGAGCGTCAGGCTCGCGTCGGAGGTGGTGATTTTGACACGGTGCCTGTCCGGTTTGCCGAGGAACATGCGCGCAAGGTCAAAAAGGGGATACGCGCGCGTGCTGGCCTTGATCTGCTTCGCGAGCGCCGCCGCGCAGTGCAATTCGGGCAGGAACTCGACCTTTACCGCCAGCGGCTTTTCCGGCCGGCGCTCCACCATGGGCGCCGGGGCCGCCGGGCCTCGCGAGCGATCATCGCGGCCGCCGCCTTCACGCCTGCCGTGTTTTCCCTCGGCACGCCGCTGGCCGCCGGATCGCTGTTCCCCGGGCCTGCCACGCTGCTCCGGCTTCCGGGGCCGTGGCTTGGTGAAATCCCGGCGCGGTCTTTCCTCCGTCTCGCCCTCGTAATCGGCGTAGGCGTTCTTCTTGGGCTGTTCCTTCAGCCAATCCGGCAGAAATTTTAAATCGAAATCAGGGGGTATCTCACTCATTGGGTGGCTGCTATTCTCTTTTTATGCCGAATTAAAACAAGGCCGGATTTCGAGCCGGATGCGGATGGCTTAAAAAAGTTAAAAAAGGTTGAAGTTATTTGTTGCCAAACAGGGCGGAGGTCATTAAAGCCTAACCCAAACACCAACCCAATCATTTATGGCAGAAAAAACAATCGAAGAAAAAGTAAAAGACATCATCGTGGAACAACTTGGTGTCACCCCCGAGCAAGTGACCCCGAATGCCTCCTTCATCGAGGATTTGGGCGCGGATTCCCTCGATACGGTGGAACTCGTCATGGCCTTTGAAGAGGAGTTCTCCGTCGAAGTGCCCGATGAGGACGCCGAAAAGCTCCAGACGGTCGGCGACGTCGTGAAATACATCGAGGAAAAAGCCGCGAAGTAAGCTGCGCTTTCAATTTTAACCAGGAAAGGCACGGGGATTCGTCCCCGGTGCCTTTTTTGTTGCCCGCAACTTTCGTTTGAGCCTTCCGCCCGCGCCTGTTAATTTCCGCCACACGCCATCCACCCCATGAGCAACCACATCGAATCGCACCAGGTAGAAAACCGCGTTTTCAAGCCCTCGAAGGAATTCTCCAAAAAAGCCCGCATCCAATCCCTCGCGCAGTACCGGAAGATGTGGGAGGAATCGGTGAAACGCCCCGAAAAATTCTGGGCGCGCGAAGCAGGCGACCTCCTCTGGAACAAAAAGTGGACGAAGGTCCTCGAATGGAAGGAGCCGTTTGCAAAATGGTTCGTCGGCGGCCGGCTCAACGTCTCCGAAAACTGTCTCGATCGGCACCTCGACGGCCCGCGCCGCAACAAGGCCGCCCTCATCTGGGAGGGCGAGCCGGGCGAAAAACGGACGCTCACCTACCAGCAACTCCACCGCGAGGTCTGCATGTTTGGGAATGTCCTCAAGCGCAACAAGCTCAAGAAGGGGGACCGGGTCATTATTTACATGCCGATGATCCCCGAGGCGGCCGTCGCCATGCTCGCCTGCGCCCGGCTTGGCATCACGCACTCGGTGATCTTCGGCGGCTTCAGCGCGGAGTCGATTTACGACCGGGTCGTCGACAGCGGCGCGTCGGCCATCATCACCGCGGATGGCGGCTACCGGCGCGGAAGCATCATCCCGCTCAAGGCAAACGTCGACGAGGCGCTCAAGAAGGGCGCTAACAACGTTAAACGCGTGATCGTCTTCCGCCGCGCCCACAATCCCATCCATATCGAGGAAGGGCGCGATGTCTGGTGGCACCGCGAGATGGAATATGTGGACGCGAAATGCCCCCCGGTGCCGCTCGACAGCGAACATCCGCTTTTCATCCTCTACACGAGCGGCTCCACGGGCAAACCGAAGGGGATTTTGCACACCACGGGCGGCTACCTGCTCGGCGCTTACTCCACCTGCAAATACGTTTTCGACCTGCGGGACGAGGATATCTACTGGTGCACTGCCGACGTGGGGTGGGTGACCGGGCACAGCTACGTGGTTTACGGCCCGCTCGCCATGGGCGCGACTTCGCTCATGTATGAGGGCGCGCCGAACTGGCCGGACAACGGGCGCTTTTGGAAAATCGTCGAGGATTACGCAGTCACCATCATGTACACCGCGCCGACCGCCATCCGCGCGTTCATCAAATGGGGAAACGAATGGCCGGGCAAACACGACCTCACGTCGCTGCGCCTGCTTGGCACTGTCGGCGAGCCGATCAACCCCGAGGCATGGATGTGGTACCATAAGGTCATCGGCGGTGGCCGCTGCCCGATCGTCGATACCTGGTGGCAGACCGAGACCGGCGGCCACATGATCACGCCGCTCCCCGGCGCAACCCCCACCAAGCCCGGCACCGCGACCCTGCCGTTCTTCGGCGTCGATGCCGCGGTGGTGGACGATAGCGGGAAAGAGGTCGGCGTGGACGAGGGCGGAAAGCTCGTCATCAGGAAACCCTGGCCTTCCATGCTGCGGAGCATCTGGGGCGACAAGGCCCGCTACAAAAAAACCTACTGGAGCGAGGTAAAACATTGTTATTTCGCCGGCGATGGCGCGCGCCGGGACAAGGACGGGTATTTCTGGATCGTCGGTCGCATCGACGATGTGCTGAACGTCGCGGGACACCGTCTCGGCACCGCCGAGGTTGAGAGCGCGCTGGTGAGCCATCCCTCCGTGGCTGAGGCCGCCGTGGTCGGCAAACCGGATGAACTAAAGGGTCAGGCCGTGGTCTGTTTCGTAACGGTAAAGCAGGGGATCACACCCGATGAAAAACTCCTCCAGGCTTTGAAACAGCATGTGCGCACTGCCATCGGTCCCGTGGCCACGCCCGACGAAATCCGCTTCGCCGAGGGGCTCCCGAAGACCCGCAGCGGCAAAATCATGCGCCG
This sequence comes from Chthoniobacteraceae bacterium, assembly GCA_035550335.1. Classification (GTDB taxonomy): domain Bacteria; phylum Verrucomicrobiota; class Verrucomicrobiia; order Chthoniobacterales; family Chthoniobacteraceae; genus DASZPK01. The sequence continues at coordinate 3,718 of DASZPK010000103.1, forward strand.
TCTGCTCAAGGAAATCGCAAGCGGCAAAAACGTGAGCGGCGACACCACGACACTCGAGGACTTCAGCATCCTCGCCCGCTTGAGCAAGGTCCAGGAATAGTGAATCTTCTCGCAATAGGTTTGGTGGAATTGGAACGGCGCGCGCAGCGGGTCGCCGACCGGGCGCACCTCTGGCAGGAGCAGAGAAAGCTCGCCAGCGCGGAAATCCGCCTCGGCGAACTCGGCTGGCAGCAGGCCGATTTTCCGCCCGAGGTCGACGTGCAGGTGCAGGCGATCATGCACGTGGAGCGCCAGCAGACGGAATACTCGAACAAGGGCGCCGAAATCCAATCGAGCATCGAGGAGGTGCGATACAAACGCGAGTCAAAGCGCGAGGCGCATCTCAGGCAAATCGCGGCCATCGAGACCGAGCTCAAGCCGCTCTACGAGGCGCGCGAGGTCGCAAGGGAGCCGCTCGCCGGCCTGCAGGAAGGCGTGGCGCGTTTCGACCAAGCCGTGGCCGGCTTGCGCGAGACTGATAATGAGCTGGCGTCGCAGCTCGCGGAGTTGCAAGCCATCGTTCCCGCCAACATGGAGATCCAGCAGCGCATGATGCGGGTGAAGGACCAGCGCATCCAATGCGATTTTCAAATCGAGGACATGCTCCGGGCGCGGTTGAAACTCGAAAATCAAATCAAGCGCCAGACGCAGGAGGTGGCCTCGGTCGATTTGAAGATCCAGGACGTAAACATCAAGATCAACGATCTACGGGAGGCATTCGAGGCGGCGGACAAGGAATTGCAGGCCGAGATCAACGCCCTTGCGCTCGGCCACAAGGAAACCGGCAAAATGATGAACCGCCTCGACCGGCAGAAATCCGCCGCGTTTTTGGCCGTTGGGCGGTGCCTGGCCGATTACCACATCGCACCGATGAACCAGCCTGCGGCGCTGGAGTTGGTTTACTCGCAACGCAACGTCGTCCGGACATACAAGGACCGCATCGCGGAATCGATGGCCGCGTCCGCGCAGACGGGCAACGCGCCGCTCATCGCGCTGGGCGTGGCCACCGCTTTATTTGTTGCGATCGTGGTCATTGCCGCCTCATTCCTCCTCGCTCGGCTTCACTCGCGCGCCAGCACCCGTGACACGCATTCCTCGATGATCGCCATGTGCGCGGCCACACGCTGGTCGAGCGCGAATTCGGAAGGCGTCTCGACCGTGAACGTGCGTATCGAGTAAAACAGATGGAGATGGATTGCCTCGGGAAAACCGATATCGAGGAACCGCTTCATGATCACCTTGCGCCGCACGATGCCCGGCTTGTTGCACTTGCGAAGGTCGATCCGCTCGCGGCGGTCAATCGGGATGAAGGGTTGCGCGATTTTGATAAGTGATTCCGCCCAGAATGGATGCGCGCGCTCGGTTTCGTAAAGGTAGATGCCCTGCCCGTCGTAATCCTCGTGCATCATGAGCGAGACGTCGAACTGGTATTGTTTGACAAGCGTTTTTACCGCGCTCACGACCGGCACATCGTCGCGATGAAACAGCCGGTTGAGGTCGCGCCCCTCCTGGTCGAGGCGGCGGTTGTTTACGATGCCCCACGGGTTGAGGCATGGAAAAATCAGGCAGGGAATCCGTTGCAGCATGCGCGCGTTTTTCTCCGCCCATGTCACCAGCGCCTCGGGCCCGGCGGGTTCGTCGCCGTGGATTCCCGTGGAAATGTAAAGGCCGCCCGTGGGCCGCAGCGCCTTCGATTTGAGATACCAGGTATCGTATTTGCCCGCACGCGCGAGAAAATGCACCGGCATTCCAGCCTTGCGAGCCACCGCGCGCCAGCGCCGGATGAGTTGCACGTAATCGTGGGAGCGGTGCTTGCGGAGGTCCATCAAAGCGAGGCAAGGAGTTTGGCGTGGATGCCATCGAAACCGCCGTTGCTGAAAATCACCACGGCGTCGCCTTCGCGGGCGAGGGGCTTGAGGCGCCGGATGATGTCGTTCACGGTCGGCTCGTAGTAGGCCGGCTTGCCCGTGGCAGCGATCGCCTCCACGACTTTTTCGGGATTCAGGCGCTCGGCCTCGGGGATTTGCTCGAGCTTCGCCACCTTGGCGAGGATCACGCCGTCCGCCTTCTCGAATGCCTCGGGCAACTCCTTTTGAAACACGGCGCGCCGCGTCGTGTTCGAACGCGGCTCGAAGATCGCCCAGAGCCGCCCGCCGGGATATTGCAACCGCAACCCCGCAAGCGTCTGCCGGATCGCCGTCGGGTGATGCCCGAAATCGTCGATCACCTTGATCCCGCGCACTTCGCCGCGCAACTCCTGCCGGCGCTGCACTCCCTGGAACGAGGCGACCGCTTTTTGAATCACCGGCATCGCCACCCCGTAAAAATGCGCAGCCGAAATCGCCATGGCCGCATTGCGGA
>DASZPK010000104.1:0-5271 GCA_035550335.1 Chthoniobacteraceae bacterium
AAACGCGAAGTCGTTGAGCACCGGGCCGCCGAAGAGATACAACGCCACGACGGTGAGGAATGCGGTGCCGCCCGTGAGGATGGTGCGCGAGAGGGTTTCGTTGATCGAGGTGTTGATGATGGACGCGGTGTTGCCGCCCGGGTTGTCGCGCAGGCCGCTGCGGATACGGTCGAAGACGACGACCTTGTCGTTGATCGAATAGCCCGCGATGCTCAAAAGCGCGCCGACCATGATGAGCGAAAGCTCGCGCCCGGCCAGCGAGAAGCACCCGAGCACGATGATCAAGTCGTGCGCGAGGGCGACGATGGCGCCGATGGCGAACGAGGTTTCAAACCGCGCGGCGACGTAAACGAAGATGCAGATCAACCCGATCCCGAGTGCCAGGGCGCTTCGGGTGGCGAGTTCCTTGCCGACAAGCGAGCCGACCGTGGTGGTGGCCTGGAATTCGAGGCCCGCGGAGGAGAGGTTCTTTTTCAGGGCGTCCTGGATCTTGTCTGCAGTGCCGTATTCGTTGCGGATCGTGAGGAGGTCCTCCGTGGCGCTCTTCTGCTCCTGGATCACGGAGGTCTTGTCAAACCCGGTGCCTTCGAGCGCCTTCAGCACATCGCTGACGGTGAGTTTCTGCTGCGCGGTGAAAATGATCTGGTCGCCGCCGCGGAAATCGGCGCCGAGGTTTTTCTCACCGCGCATGGCGATGATGCCGATGCTGCCGAGAACGAGCACCGCTGAGATTGTCATGAACTTTTTGGAGTGCCCGACGAAATCGAACGCCTGCGCCGGGATGAGGTGCAGCATGGTGATTTTCCTGAGCCAGCCAGCCGCGAAAATCCACGAGAAGCAGGTGTAGGTGATCAGCAGCGAGGAGAACATGGAGGCCACGATGCCGATGGTGAGCGTGAGGGCGAACCCCTTCACGGGGCCGCTCGCCAGCCAGAAGAGCACGGCCGCGGTGAGGAACTGCGTGACGTGGGCGTCGAAGATGGCGCTGAACGCCTTCCCATACGACGCATCCACGGCGGGCCGGATCGCCTTGCCGTGGTCGAGCTCCTCGCGCAGGCGCTCGTAGATGAGCACGTTGGCGTCAATGGCGATGCCAAGGCTGAGGATGAGGCCCGCGATGCCGGGGAGTGTTAAAACACTGTTAAATATCGCCAGGGAACCGACGACCATCACGCAGTTGATGACCAGCGCGACAATCGCGATGAACCCGACGACGTGGTAATAGAGGATCATGAAAATCGCCACGAGCACCAGGCCGGCGAGCGCGGAGTAGATGCCGCTCTTGATCGAGTCGGCCCCGAGCGTCGCGGACGAGCTGCGGGTGTCCATGATTTTCACGGGGGTTTGCAGCGGGTTCTGGAGCGCGGTGGCGAGTTCGTTGGAGGACTTCTGGTCCATGCCGCCGCCGCTGATCTGGGCGTCGCCGCCCATGATGCCGGTCTCGGCGTACCTCTCGTCCACGCCGGGGGCGGAGATCACGCGGCCGTCGAGCACGATCGCCATTTGCGAATGGTCGATGGCGACCTGCCTGGTGAGGGTGGCGAATTCCTTGGCGCCGTCGCTGTCAAAATGCATCGAAACGATCCAGCCGTCGGTTTCCTGCACGGCAAAGGCCTTCTTCACGTGGGTGCCGTCGAGCCGGGATTTCTTTTCGATGAGGATTTTTTGCTCGAACGGCTTGCCATTGCGGGACTCGGAGAGCGTGGCGAGTTCGTATCCTGCGGGAATGGCGCGCTGCTTCGCCTCGATGGCAGCGACCAGTTCCGCACTATTGGCCGGGACGAGTTTAAACTCGAGCTTGGCGACCTGCTCGAGTTGCTTCTTGGCATCGGCCACCTGGTCGGCGTCGTGAAGGCCGGGGATTTGCACGAGGATGCTGTCCGATCCCTGCGGGATGATGATCGGCTCGCTGGTGCCGTACGGATCCATGCGCTTGCGGAACGCCTCGACCGCCTGGTCCACCATCTGCGGCGTGATCGGCCGCACCGAGCCATCGTCCTCCGGCAGAGGGGTCAGGCGCACGAGGAACGAAGTGCCACCCTGAAGGTCAAGGCCGAGGTGAATGCGGCCCGTCTTGATGAGCTTGCCCGACGAATCCCGCACGTCAAATGGCGGGTAGATGTTGATGAAACAAAAGACGATGATCACCAGCGTCAGTACCGTGCCGAGGGTGCGTTTGCGTTTTTCCTCGTCGGTGGCGAAATACCATCCGAGGAGGATAAGAATTGAGATGCCGTAAGTGAAAGTAAAGCCCGCGGAATTCATCGAAATAAAAGGGGGAGTTAAAACTAGGGATGGGAAAGGGGAGTGGTCAGGACGATGCGGGTGCGGCGTCGTCCTCGGTGCGCTTGGTCACGCCCGTGACGGCGCTCTTGTCGACCTCGATTTTCACGTTGTCCGCCACTTTCACGATCACGGTGGTCTCCTTCACGTTGGAAATCAGGCCGTGGATTCCGCCCGCGGTGACAACCTTGTCGCCGGTCTTGAGCGAGGAAATCATGGCCTGTTGTTGCTTTTGCTTTTGGCTTTGCGGGCGGATGAGCAGGAAATACATGACCCCGAAAATCAGGACCATCAGCGTCATCGGGTTGGCAAAAATGTTGACGCCGCCGCCGGCGCCCGGGGTGGCGCCTGGAGAGGCTTGGGGTGCGGCGGAGGCCGCTTGCGCGAGCAGGAAAAGGGTCTGGTGAATCATTCTCTATCGATCTATATATGCGGTTTCAGGTGTCCCGGAATCGCCCGGGGCAAAAACGGGACGGTAAATATGCAGGGAATCCGTCTTTAGTCCAAGAATTTCCTTTGAGTTTGTTGCCGACACTGGAGAACCGGCTTTTCATCCCGCGGTTTCGTAGGGGTCGGTTTCGATTTTTACCATGGGCCGGGCGAGGCGACGGGCTTCCTCGCCGTTGAGGGCGAGCCAGACGCCGTCGTGATGGTTGCGCACCACCACGAGTTCCGCAAGCTGGAGCAGGAACACGACGCGCGAACGCAGAAGGCTTTTCGGGATTTCGAGCGGGAGCTCCTGCACCCGGATTTTCCCGCGCCGTTCCCCCATGGTCTGCAAAAGCGCCCAAGCTGCGTGCATTTCGCGCTCCGTCGGGAAAACGAGGGCGGAAAGATTTCCCCAGACCTCGAACGTGATTCGAGGCAGCACGAGGAGGATATCCAGGAAATTCTCGAAGCCCGATTTGTGGTCCACCACGAGGTGCCCGGGGCGCACCTTGCGCATGATGAGCGCGATCGCAAACAGCAGCAGCGCGCCGCCCGCAAACACCGCCACGTAACCCCGGGGGAAGTGCGCCTCGGTCCCCTGGGCCGCGCTCAGCCCGAGCATGATGATCCCGTAAATCGCAACGAAGCAGACCGTCCAAAGCACCACCGCCGCGACGAATGTAATGACCGCCAGCAGGAGCGCCTCGCGATTGTGCCGGCGGATATGCTCGCGGAACACCTCGGGAATGTCCTCCTCCGCGTTCATCGGTTCATGCAGGCGAGCGGTATCCGGCCGGGTCGATCTCGACGGCGGCATAGCCGACCGCCGCCAGGCCCGACACCAGCGCAGGTTCGCACGAGGAAATGCGGCTCATTTCCTCCGGGGCGATCTGCACGCGGGCGCGGAATTTTCCCGCCGCCTCATCCTCCACCAAGTGCCGCACGCGGAACACCCGGAAGCCGAGCCCGCGCACAAAATCCTCCCCGCGCTCGACCATCGCGAGCGCCTGCACCGTCACGGGCGTGCCGTGCGGGATGCGCGAGCTCAGGCAGGGCTGCGAAGGGGCGTCCGCGGTGGGCAGTCCGCGCGCACGGGAAATCTCGCGCACTTCCGCCTTGTCGATCCCCGCGTCCTTGAGCGGCGCGATCACGGCAAACTCCGCCGCCGCCTGGCGTCCCGGGCGAAAGTGGTTCGCATCGTCCGCGTTTTCGCCATAGGCGATGGCCGCAAACCCGCGCTCGCGAGCGAGCTGGTCGAGCTTGTTAAACAACTCGCTCTTGCAAAAATAACAGCGGTTGACGGGGTTGCCCGTGTAGTTCGGGTCCTCCATTTCGTCGGTGCGGATCACCTCGACCGGAGCGCCGATCTGCTCCGCCAGCGCGAGCGCATCGGCAAGCGCCTTGCGCGGGAGGCTGGGGCTGTCGGCGATCACGCCGAGCATCTTGTCGCCGAGCGTTTCATGCGCGACCGCGAGGAGACAAGCGCTGTCCACGCCGCCGGAATAGGCGATAACCAGAGGCGCGTGGGAGAGCAGATGTTCGCGAAGGCGTATTTCTTTTTTGGGGTTCATCACAGGCAAGCCCAAAGTAGAGCAGTTGACTTGTCATGGCAAATCAGCAAATCCGCCGCAGAATAATTATAACGATTCCCCAAAAACCCCGCATGTGACCGCAGGGGCTGATCCCGCCGAGACGTGGGCGGCCGCCGCGCTAATGTAAACGCAGTTTCCGCGCGACGGTCGGCATGGAGGTCCGACCCTGCCGGTCTACAGCAACGTCCCATGCAAGCGTCAGCGCCACTTGCAAAAATTCGGGAATACGCTTGAGGTTCTGTTCACGAATTCAAACTCATCGCCGCTGGCGTCCGGTAGGGGCGATTGCCCTTAATCGCCCGCCATCCGTTGGTACTGTGGATGCGTTCTAGCTTGGCGTGATAAGCGGGTCCGCCTCGCGGCGCGGGCTGTTGAGGGCAACAGCCCCTACCGGTCGACTGCCACGATTTTGGGCGGATACAAAACGTTGCCTGTAAATAATTCGTGAACAGAACCTAATCCACTTCCGCAGATCGAAGCAGCGACTTTGAAACGGTTTCGTCCCCGGGCTTGAAAAACATCACACGTCCGGATCGCTCGGTCCAAAGGATACCGCACTCCATGCATTGATAAATCGTCCTGGAGAGACGGTTTACTTCCCGACCCGCGATGTCCCTTTCCTTGACGGGGGCATCGCTTTTCCATTTGGCGCAAGCCTCCTCAAATTTCTCCCAATCCTCGTCGGCGACCAAGCGCGCTTTGTACGGGATAAAATCGGTATTGTCGGAGATTACATTGCCGCACTGGCATCGAAATTTCATTTTGTATCCAGTTAAAGCTGCATTCTTTGAAAAAGCTCATCCAGTGGCACTTGTAAACCAATGTAAAACTCTCCGAACTCGGCATAATCCGCGCTCACCGGGTCGAAGCGCATCTGGTAGACGATCTCCTTGATATAAAAAGTGTCGTGGCCGAATAGCGTGACGCCCCATTCGGCGTCGTCGAGGCCGGTTGAGCCGGTTATGAG
>DASZPK010000105.1:0-14442 GCA_035550335.1 Chthoniobacteraceae bacterium
GGCCGATTACATGGATTCGAAATCGGCCCGCCGGCTCGACCGCTCCTTGCAATACGGCGTGGCAGCGGCGCGTCTCGCGGCGATGGACGCGAAGATCGACTATTCCAAAATCGACGCGGACCGCTCGGGCGTGGTGGAAGCTACATCGCTGAGCAACAACGAGGCGGCCTACGAAACGAAGGCTGCATTCTTGAAAAAAGGTTACCGGTCGGTTTCCGTCTCCGCGCTTATCAATGGGTATGCGGGCGGCGGCAGCGGCGAAATCGCCAACGAACTCGGCGTGAAGGGCCATGCGATCACGATGAGTTCCAGCAGTGCCTCGGGCAACGACGCGATGGGTTACGCCCTGAGCATGATCCAGCACGAGGACGTCGATGTGATGATCGCCGGCGGGGCCGAAGCGCCGCTCATCGAGTCGGTGTGGGGCGGCTTTTGTTTAAACAAGGTAATGACACGCCACAGCGACGACCCGCCCACGGCGATGCGCCCGTTTGACACGACGCGCGACGGGTTTCTGCTCGGCGAGGGCGCCGGGTTCCTCGTGCTCGAGGAGCTCACCCACGCGCTCTGCCGCGGGGCGAAGATTTACGCGGAACTGCTGGCGCATGGGCGGAGCTGCGAGGCATATCATCCGATCGCGCCGCACCCGGAAGGCCAGGGCTACGTCCGCGCGATGGAAAAAGCAATGCGCGCGGCGCAGGTCCACCCGACCGAGGTCGATTACATCAACGCGCACGGCACGGCCACCGAGGCGAACGACCTCGTGGAGACGCGCGCGATCAAGCATTTCTTCGGGCCGCACGCCCGCAACCTGGCGATCAGCTCGACCAAGCCGATCACCGGCCATTTGATGGCGGGCGCGGGCGCGCTGGAGACGATCATTTGCGCGCTGGCGATCAAGAACCAGGAAATCCCGATGACGCGCAACCTGACCCGTCCCGGCGACGAGTGCGACCTGGATTACGTCGCGAACAAATCGCGTCCCTACCCGATCAACGTCGCGCTCAACCTCAACAGCGGCTTCGGGGGCAAGAACTCCTGCCTCATCCTGCGCAGATACACACCGGAGCAATGAAAACAGGTTTCGCGGTGTTCATTCCACTGGTCGGTTGCGTGTGCAATCTCCTGCTGGCGCTCACCGTGCTCCGGAGCAGCGTGCGCATTTTCGCGCACCGCGTTTATTTCTTCCTCTGCATCTGCATCGCGATCTGGAACCTCGGGCAGTATTTCCTGTTCGTCATCCCCAGCAATGAAAACGATGCCGCGTTGTTCTGGGCGCGTTTCTGCTGGTTCGGCGTGATCTTCATCCCGCTGCTGCTTTTCCACCTCTCGCTGCTCATCGCGCAAATCCAGGTCGGGAAATACATCCGCTATTTTTACGCGTTCTGCTTCCTCATGGCGGCGAGCGATTTTACGCCGCTGTTCCTCAGGACCGACATCCGCTACCTGGGCACCTCGGGCTGGTATGCGCGGGCCTCGGCGGGCGTTTACGTTTTCTCGGTGTTCCCGTTCATGCTCGTGTACGGGTCGCTGGTCATTCTTTTCCTCAAGCGCAAGGCGATGCCTCCGCTGCACCGCAAGCGCCTCGACGCGCTGATCTTCGGGCAATGCCTGCTCGTCGTGCTGGGGATGAACGACATTCTGCCGGTGATCGGGATCGAGAAATACCCGCTCACCAACATCCAGATCTTCCCCTACGGCGCTCTCGCAGCCGCGTTTTACGGGCTGATCGGCGGTTACAGCGTCCTCCACCACCAATTGCTCGACGTGCACATCGCGCTCGGGAGGATGGCGGCGCAGTTGATCCGCTTCGCGTTCCTTTTTTTTACGGGGCTGATCCTCCTGCTCACGGCCACGCTGTTCGCGCCGTCGCAATTTACCATCACGTCGTTTTTCACGGCGCTCGCGGTGCTCATGATCAGCGGCATCGTGGCCTCGATTTATTTCCCGCGCGTCTTCGGCACGGGCTCGGAATCGCTCGAGAAACGCATCCTTGGCGACCGGTTTGAGTATCACGACCAGATCCGGAGTTTCATCGCCTCGATGCAGATGTACACGGACACCACGCTGCTCTTGAGCGACCTGCACGATCTCTTGTTGAAGACCATCCGCGTGCGGCATTACCAGATCATCCTGCTCGACGAGACGAGCCGCGTCTTCTCGCTCTTCCGCGCGCACCCCGAGCAGCCCGTGGAGCCGGTGCCCGGCTTGCAAAACGACTCGGCGATCTTCCGTTTTTTCCAGACCACCAAGAGCGAGTATCTCGCGTTTAACATCACCTATACCATCTCCGCGGGGCCGCAGCTCGAGCGCGAGGCGCGCGAGCAGCTCCGGAAGTTCGACGCGGAGTTTTGCTTCCAATTCCTGTTCGAGGAGGAACCGTTCGGCTTGCTGCTCATCGGCGAGAAGGACGACGAGCAGCCGTACACCGGCACCGACCTGGAGCTGTTCGTCTCCCTTTCCAAGAACCTCGGCTTGATGATCAACCAGATCCGCCTCAAGAACCAGATCCTCCAGGCGCAGGAGCTCGAATTGCTCGGCCGCATGTCGCGCGGCATGGCGCACGACCTCAACAACCTTCTCACGCCCGTCTGGACGTTCCTCCAGCTTTCCAACGAAGGCGCGTCGATCCAGGACTTGAGCGAGGACCTCCTGCCGGTGGCATTGCGCAACATCAAGTCGATGCGCGCCTATATCCGCGAGGCGCTCTTTTTCTCCGAAAACCTGCGGCCTGATTTCCAGCTGGGCCGCCTCGACGTGGTGATCACGCAGGCCGTGGACATCGTGCGCGCAAAGACGGAAAAATCCGTGGACATCCTCGTGAGCAGCCCCGGCGAGGTGCTGGTGGAAATGGACGAGGTGCTCATCCAGCGCCTGATCGCAAACATTGTTTCGAACGGCGTGGACGCCTCGCAGCCCGGCTCGACCATCCACATCGAGCTGCTGCGCCTCGTGAAGACCGAGACGAACCGCGACTGGCTGCGGGTGCGCATCGTGGATTCCGGCGAGGGGATCAAGGCCGAGGATTTAAACAGGGTTTTCACCCCTTATTTCACGACAAAAAATCGCGGGGATGCCGAGCGGGGCTTCGGTCTGGGCTTGGCAATCTGCCGCAAAATCGTACACTTGCACGGCGGCAACCTGAACATTGCGAGCCAGGTGAAGAAAGGCACAACCGTACAAATTGATTTGCCAAACCGGCAGGTGAAGCCTCCAATCTCAGTCGCCAGCACCCCGACCCAACAATGAGAACACTTTTGATCCTGACCAAGCAGCCGCTGCTGGCCGCAGCCATCCAGGCTGTATTGGACCAATCCAAGTACCAAATCGTGGCCAAGGAGGACATCTGGGAGGCCGAATCGCTCCTTACGCGCGGGGCGATCGACGCGACGATCCTGGACGTCGAGCTCACCGACGTGCGCGCCGTGAGGCTCATCGAGGAATTGAAAAACTGCGCCCCGGGCTGCCCGATCATTGTTTATACAGGAGCGAAACAAAATGAATGGGAGGAGGACGCCTACATGCAGGGCGTTTCGCACGTTCTGGCCAAGCCCGTGCGCGGCAAGTTGTTGAACATGCTCCTCGACCGCTGCTTCCAGGACGCCGACAAGAAGGCGGCGGCGCCGGAGAGCGCCCCCGCGCCCGCGCCGGCAAGGCAGAGCAAGACGGTCGACCACATGCGCGGCCTGGAGGCGCTGCGGAATTTTTCCGGGATCCTGGCGTTCAGCCTCGATTCGGATTCGCTGCTCAAGGAATTCCTGCTGCTGCTGCGCGAGATCATCGGCGTGAACCGCGCGGTGATTTTCCTGCGCAAGCCGGGCGAGATCACGGGCACGCAGGATGACCGCTGGCTGCGCTCGACCTGCGCCATCGGCCTGGAGCAGACGTTCCTCGACCATTTCGCTCTCTCGCTCACGGGCGGCATCGGCGCGCACCTTCGCCGCTCCGGGCGCATCCTGAAATCCGACAGCCCGGAGACGCTTTCCAGCCGCGAGATCCAGAAGGAATTCCAGCTCCTCGGCGCACAGGTGGCGATCCCGATCCTCGACCGCGAATCGCTGATCGGCATCGCGGTGTTTGACGAACGTTTGACAGGCGAGCCGTACGCGAACGAGGAGCTCACGCTCATCTTCCACATGCTCGAGGAAATCGGCCTCGCCATTCGCAACAGCTGGCTGCACGACCAGTTGAACACGAACCACGACATGGTGGCCGACATCCTCAGCCATCTCGGCAGCGGCTGCGTGGTGGTTTCCAGCGCGCTCGAAATCCTCCACGCCAACAACGCCGCGCGGAAATTCTTCATGCCGGAGAAAACCGGCAAGAACCAGCTCGATTTCGCCGACCTGCCGCAGGAGCTCGGCAGCCGCGTCTTCACCGTGATGAAAACGGGCGCGCCGGTCCCCGCGTTCAAATACCAGCTTCCCTCGCTGTCCGGGGCGTTTTTCCAGGTGAGCATCCTGCCGTTCCGCGCCAAGGCCGGCGACCAATCGAACCCCGCCTCGGCCGCGCTGCTGCTCATCGAGGACATCACCGAGCTGGAAAAAAACCAGCGGCTGGAGGTCGAGGCGTCAAACCTCCGCCTCGTAAAGTCAATGGCCGAGCACCTCGCGCACGAGATTGGCAATTCGCTCGTGCCCGTCTCCACCCACCAGCAGCTCCTCGCCGAGAAATACGACGACCCCGAGTTCCGCGAATCCTTCTCCGAGGCGCTGGCGAGCGGGGTGAAGCGCATTTCCCGGCTGGCGAACCAGATGATCTTTCTGGCGCGCGACAAGTCGGATTTCGTGGACAAAATCCGCATTTCGGAACTCATCGTCGAGGCGTTGCGGGAGGCGCACCTGTATCACACCGGCAAGATTGTGACGCCGAATTTCAAGTCGGGCGAGGAGCCGTGGATGGTCGCGGGGGATTACAAGGCGCTCAAGCATGCGTTCTCGGAAGTGATGCTCAACGCCCTCCAGGCCAACCCGAAGGACCCGAATGTCTCGGTGCGCATGACCGAGGGGCCCGCGGGGGATGGCGGTTACACATTGTTGAGTGTCGAAGTGCGCGACACGGGCAGCGGGTTCACCAACGAGACGGCTGGCAAGGCGCAGGAGCCGTTCTATTCCACGCGCAACATCGGTTTGGGCCTCGGCCTGACCGTCACGCGCAAGATCATCGAAAATCACCACGGCAAGGTTGAGATCACCCCCACCCAAAAAGGGCAGCCTGGCGTGGTTCGTATTTCGCTTCCCTTGGCCCATGAAATCTGAGAAAGTGAAACGAAAATCACGTTTAAACACCCCCAAGCATGATAGTTGCTCATAGCCTACAGCCACTATGATAAAGAAATTGTTCCCCTCTCTCATCACCGTTGCCCTCCTGGCAATTCCGTCAGCCGCCTTCGGCCTTGGCATCCGCATCGTCGACCAGGATGCGGAAGCGACTGCCCGCGGCGAGGCCTTCACCGCGACCGCCGACAATCCCTCGGCGATCTATTACAACCCGGCCGGCATCACCCAGCTCGACGGCCAGAACGTGCTCGTGGGCGCGTACGGCATCTATCTGCAATCCAAATACACGCCGGCCAGCGGCGACACCTTCCGCACGAAGGACCAGCCGCAGGCTGTGCCGCAGTTGTTTTACACCTATTCGTTCAAGGACGCGCCCTTCTCGCTGGGGCTCGGCATTTACGCGCCGTACGGCTTCGCGCTCCAGTGGCCGGACAACGCGCCGTTCCGCCTGCAGGCGTTGCAGGGAGGCATCACCTTCGCGACATTCAATCCCGTGTTTGCCTGGCGCATCAACAAGACCCTGTCCGTGGCGGCAGGCGTGAATGTGAATTATGCCCGCGCCGACCTCGAAAACGGCGCGCTCCTTTCCTCCTTCCCGCCGAACCGTTTCACGTTCAAGGGCGATGGCTACAGCGCAGGGTTCAACCTCGGCCTCATGTGGCAGCCCACGCCGCAGCATTCCTTTGGCGTCAGCTATCATAGCTCCTCGAACATGGACATCAGCGGCCAGTCGACCGCGGTGGTCACGCCGGTGGTGTTCCAGCGCACACACGCGAGCACGGAACTCACCTTCCCGCAATTTATCCAAGGCGGCTATTCGTTCCGCCCGACGCCGGACTGGAACCTCGAGGCCGACATCGATTGGGCCGACTGGCACCAGTTGAAAACGCTCACCCTCGCGCAGGCCGGCACGGCCTCCGCGCAAATCCCCTTCAACTGGACGGGAAGCTTCATGTATGAGGCAGGCGCCACGCGCTACCTGCCGGGCGGCTACCGCCTGAGCGCGGGTTATATCTACAGCGAAAACTCGGTCCCGACTTCCGCCTTCAATCCCGTTGTTCCCGACTCCAACCGCAACATCTTCAGCGTAGGCCTCGGCCAGACCAAAGGACGCATAAGCTGGGATGTCGCCTACCAACTCGCCTACGGCCCCAATCGCTCCGTCTCCAACACCGCGCTTATCGACGACGGGACCTATCGGTTCATCAGCCATGCAGTCACCTTCTCACTTGGATATCACTTCTAACGGCACTGCGACGACAAAGCCCACGCTGCTGATCGTTGACGACGAGGAAGGTCCACGCCAATCGCTAAAAATCGTCTTCAAGGACGAATACCAGATCCACTTGGCGAGCGATGGCGTGGCGGCGATGGATATTGCCCGCAAGAACAAAATCCAGGTCGCCGTGCTGGACATCCTCATGACAGGGATGTCGGGCGTGGAAGTGCTCAAGCACCTCAAGGAGATCGATCCGACCATCGAGGTCATCATGCTCACGGCGTATGAGACCATCGAAACCGCGCGGCAGGCGCTGCGCTACGGCGCTTGCGATTATTTAAACAAGCCGTTCGACATCCCCACCATGCGCGCCGCCGTGGCGCGGGCGGTGGAGAAGCACCGCGTCTCCGCCAGCATTCACGAAACGAACGTGCAGCTCATCCATCTCCAGCAGGAAATCCACGACCAGAAACTGCAGGAGGAAATGATCCGCACCAAGGGGGAAATTTATGCCAGCGTGCTGCACGACATCAACAGCCCGCTCACGGTCATCTCCGGCTTCATCGAGATCATCACGCGCTCAATCGAAAACGCGGCAAGCGTCGATGGCGAAAAGCTGGAAACCATCAAGGGGGACCTTGGCAAGCTCAACAGCCAGGTCGTGCGCTGCTTCGAGATTTCGCGGCGCTACCTCAGCTTCCTGCGGCAGGGGGAGAAAGGCGAGGCTCTCGTGGGCGTGAACCAGATCCTGGCTGATATCCGCGAGTTGCTGCTGCGCCACCCGAGCGCGCAAGGCCACAAGCTCACGGTGCATTCGCTGCCCGAGGAGGTGTACGCGGAGATCAACGGCACCGACCTCCTGCAAATCCTGCTCAACCTGACCATCAACGCGCTCCAATCCGCCAAGAACGCCCATAGCGTGGATATCCGGGGAAAGCTGCTCACCCAGCCCCTGGACATTGCGAATTTCAAGGACACCGACACGGAGCGTTTCATCAATGCGCGGAATTTCCCGAACCGCACCCCGATCCTGGCCATTTCGGTGCAGGACAATGGCCCCGGGATCAGCCCCGAAAACATGGCCCGCATTTTCGAGACGAAGTTCACGACCAAGCCCGCCGGCTCAGGCACCGGCCTGGGGTTGCACATTGTCAAACGTTTGATTTCCGGCGCAAACGCCGCAATCCACGTGCAGACGCGGCCCGGGGAAGGCTCGATCTTCACGGTTTGCGTGCAGACGAAATAACTGCGCCGGACGGAAACTCCCCAGGACGCAGTTTTAATTTGAAATAATCGGCGAGGTGATCGCCGGCGGCGTGGTCTTGGTGGTCTCGCCGCCGTCCTCCTTCGAGTCCTTGCGCTTTTCCTGGCGCTCCTTCAACCATTTGAGGAAGGCGGGAATTTCGTCGCCATCGAGTTTGCCATTGTGGTTGGTGTCGAACTTGGCGAGGACCTTGTCCTTGAGCTTGGGATGCTGATCGAGCCACGCATTGACATCGATGTGCTTCTTCCCAACGGTCGGCGCGGGCGTTGTGGAAGCGGTGCTATCGCCGGCGCGCAGATGGAAGGGCGCGGCGAGAAGGCCCACGGAGAGGGCTGCGGTGATGAGGATCTTTTTCATACGAACGGGCGTGTTTGGGTAAAATATCGAGGCAGCGAAAACCCCGGCCTGCAATCCCGGGGGGACAGCAACGCCGGGGCGGCGCTGCAATCGCTGTCAGCGATTACTTGCGATGGTGATGATGCTTGTGGTGTTTGTGATGCTTGTGACCGCCTTTGCCTGAGAAGGCCTGGGCATTCGTGGGCATCGCGCAGAACGCGACGGCACCGGTGAGCAGGAGAGCAATGAGCTTCAGTTTCATGTTTGGATTCGGTTGTTGTTTAAGTTGAAAACGCGATCCGGGACGTTGCCGCCGGGGAAATGAACCGGGTCTTCTTACTGTGGCAAACACCATTTCCGGCGGTTGGTTGCACAAATTTTTAATCGATATCGTCCGAGGCGCCCTTCTTGGAAACCAAGCCCCTCAGCTTGCCATGGATGAACTCGTCGATGTCCCCATCCATCACGGCCTGGACGTTGCTGGTTTCGACGCCGGTGCGGTGGTCCTTGACCATCTGGTAGGGCTGGAAGACATAGCTGCGGATCTGGCTGCCGAAAGCGATGTCGCCCTTCTCGCCATACTGGCGCTCGACCTCGGCGCGCTTGGCATCCTGTTGCACTTTGTAAAGTTTGGCCTTGAGCATTTTCATCGCAAGCTCGCGGTTGCGGAGCTGGCTGCGCTCGGCCTGGCAGGCGACGACAATGCCGGTGGGCTTGTGGACAAGCCGCACGGCGGTCTCGACCTTGTTCACGTTCTGCCCGCCCTTGCCGCCGCTACGGTAGGTGCCGAGCTCGATGTCGGCCGGGTTGATCACGATCTCGGCGTCGTCCTCGATCTCGGGCGTGACGTCCACGCTGGCAAACGATGTGTGACGCCGTTTGTTTGCGTCGAACGGAGAGATGCGCACGAGGCGATGGACGCCGGTCTCGGTCTGGAGGTAACCGTATGCGTATTCGCCGTTGACCTGGAGAGTGGCGGACTTGATGCCGGCCTCGTCGCCTTCCTGGATGTCGACCGTCTGGCTGGTGAACCCGTGGCGCTCGATCCAGCGCTGGTACATGCGCAGGAGCATATCGGCCCAATCGCACGACTCGGTGCCCCCCGCGCCGGAATGGATGGTCACGAAGGCGTTCGAGCGATCGTGCTCGCCGCCGAGCAGGCAGCGGAGCTCGAACTCATCGGTGCCTTTCAAAATGCGCTCGTATTCCGCTTGCACCTCGCGCGCTGCGGTTTCCTGCGCGGCGTGGCCGGTCTCCTCGGCGGCGAGGGATTTCAGCACTTCGAGGTCGTCGGCCTCGCGCTCCAGGGCGAGGAGCGGGTTGAGTTTGCCGCGCAAGGTGGAGACTTCGGCGACCTGTTTTTGGGCGCGTTCGCGAACGTCCCAAAAATCGGGCGCGGCCATGCGCTCCTCGAGTTCCGTCAGGCGGGCTTGCAGCTTCGGGACGTCAAAGATACCTCCGCAATTCGCCGATGCGGCTTTTCAACGCTGCTGTGTCGATTGCTTGGAGGTCGATGGTCATGCGGTTTATTATAACGAAATTGGAATCGGCGAAAGTTTTAAGTGTTAAGTTTTAGACGCCTTCTGGATTCGACAAACAAGCGAATCGCCAAATTGAAAAAAATGACGAAGTGAACGCGACCGCTCAATGCGGCTTCGTGGCGGGCGCTGCGGGGACCGCGGCCCCGGGCGGCTCCATGCGGAGGATGGTCTCGCCCGGTTTCATGAGATCGAGGCGGTCGCGCGCGATGGTTTCGAGATATTCGGGCTCCTTGAGCCACTCGATCTGGCGATTGCGCAGGCTCAGCAGCTCGGTCTGCTCGGTGATCTGGCGTTTCAGTTCATCCTGGCGCGCCGAGAATTCCTTCTGCTTGTGAACCATGGGCAACACCCAGCAGATGAGCAGCGCCACGAACACGAGCACCAAAAGGACACACGCCAGCCGGCAGAGAAAACCCCAGATTCCCTCCTGCCTGCGCTGTTTGTATTCGTCGTAATACGACACGCTCACGATTTTGCCTATATCTTTAACCGACAGAAGCCCGTTTGTCACCTAGTCTTTGAAGCCCGGTGCGACTATCCCGCCGGGCGCGCCACGGCAAAAGCGGCTTGCATTGGCCGCGCGAAACAGGGAGTTTTTTGCGACAAAGAAGATGCAGTCGTCACACACGCGGCGCTCGCTGTTCAACTACGCCGGGATCGCCATCCTCATGCTGGGATTGGCAACCGGCGAGTTCATCTATTGGCGCGCCACGCAAAACGATGACCCGGACATCGCCGGCACCAAGAGTTACGAACTTCAGGTGGAGGAAAATACGGGCGTCTTCGGCATCATCACGGCGGAGATCGACCGTGTTTTCACAGACCCGAAGGCGATGGCGGTCGCGATCTGGGTGATATCCGCTGCGGCTGCGGGCGGATGTTTTCTCGTGGCCTCGCGGATGCCGCGGGAATAGCTCCTTGCAAAAAATCATTTGACGCTCCCCCACCCTCCCGTTATCCTCACCACACTTCTTATCAAGAGTGACTGAGGGACTGGCCCGATGAAGTCACGGCAACCGCCCGCGAGCAATTGCGGGGACCAGGTGCCAAATCCAGCCGAAGGTTCGACGCTGAAAAGCGCCGCACCGGAGGAAAAGATGAGGGGGAGTTTGTGCAACCGTTGTATTGCCGGCTCTTTTTCTCTTTCCGCCACTCTTGATCAAGGGGGGACTGGTATTGGAGAAAAAACATGGATAAAAATTCGAGCCCTTATTTCACGCACCTCAAGTGCCGCGAGTGCGGCCGCGCCTACCCGAAGGCGGCGCTGCACGTGTGCGATTTCGATTTTGGCCCGCTGGAGGCGGCCTACGATTACGACGCGATCAAGGCGGCGATCAGCCGCGACATCCTGCGCGCGCGCAAGCGCCGGATGTGGCGTTACCGCGAGCTGCTTCCCATCGACGGCGACCCGACCATCGGGCTCCAGGTGGGGTTCACGCCGCTCGTACGCGCCGACCGGCTCGCGAAGGCGCTCGGGGTGAAGACCGTTTACGTGAAAAACGACACGGTGAATTATCCCACGCTCTCGTTCAAGGACCGCGTGGTCTCCGTGGCGCTGAACCGCGCGAAGGAGCTCGGTTTTACAACCGTTGCGTGTGCCTCGACCGGCAACCTCGCGAACTCCGTCGCCGCCCAAGCGGCCGCCGCTGGGCTGAAAAGCTACGTGCTCATCCCCGCCGACCTCGAGCAGGGGAAGGTGCTCGGCTCGCTCGTCTACGGCACAAACGTGATTGGCATCCACGGCGCCTACGACCAGGTGAACCGCCTTTGTTCCGAGATCGCCGGCAAATACGGCTGGGGTTTCGTGAACGTGAACCTGCGTCCCTATTACGCCGAGGGCTCGAAGTCGATGGGCTTTGAGATTTGCGACCAGCTCGATTTCCGCGTGCCGCGCCACACGGTGGTGCCGATGGCGAGCGGCTCGCTCCTCACGAAGATCGACAAGGCTTACCGCGAATTCATCCAGGTGGGCATCGTGGACGAAGTTCCCTTCACCGTGCATGGCGCGCAGGCCACCGGCTGCTCCCCGATTTCAACGGCAATGAAAAAAGGGACCGATATTGTGAAGCCGGTGCCGAAGCCCGACACGATCGCGAAATCGCTCGCCATCGGCACGCCGGCGGACGGCTATTACGCGATCCACGCGATGAAGAAAAGCGGCGGCTCCTCCGAGGACGCCACCGACGCGGAGATCGTCGAGGGCATCAAGCTCCTCGCGGAACACGCGGGCATCTTTGCCGAGACCGCGGGCGGCGTCACCGTCGCCTGCGCGAAGAAACTCATCGAGGCCGGAAAAATCCCGCGCGACGAGGAAGTGGTGCTCTGTATCACGGGGCACGGCCTCAAGACGCAGGAAGCCATCATCGGCAAATGCGGCGAGCCGCGCCTCATCAAACCAAGCCTCAAGGAATTCGAGGAGAAAATCGGCTCGCAACTCACGGCGGCCACGCCTTAACTTCACAACCAACCCATCAAGACCCTATGGCATCCATCCGTATCCCAGCGCCCCTGCGCAAATTAACAAACGACCAGGAACTGGTCACCGCAACCGGCGCGAACATCGGCGAGATCATCGCCGACCTCGACAAAAACCACCCCGGCCTGAAAGACCGCATTTGCGACGAAAGCGGCAACGTCCGCCGCTTCGTGAATATCTTCGTCAACGACGAGGACATCCGTTTTCTCGACGAAAAAGCGACCGCGGTGAAAGACTCGGACGAAATCAGCATCGTGCCGGCCATCGCAGGGGGCTAGAAATTTATGGCTACCAAATCCAAAACAAAGCCGTCGCAAAACACGCGCCTCTGGCTCATGTTTCCCACGAAGCTCATCCAGCGCCCGGTGATCTACGACTTGGGGAAAAAATTCAAAATCGTGACCAACATCCGCCAGGCCACCGTCACGCCCGAGGTCGGCCTTGTCTCGCTGGAATTGGAAGGCGAGCGTTCGGAAATCAAGAAAGCCATCGCGTGGCTGGAAAAACTCGGCATCAAGGTCGAGCCCGTGGAGATCAACACGATCGAGGGATAGCGTGAATTTTTCCCGCCGGGATTTTGCGGGGCTGTGCGCGCTGGTTGTCATCGTGCTTCTCTCGCGGGTCCCGTTTCTCGGCGCGGGTTATGGCGCGCAATACGACGCGTGGCGCGTGGCAAACGCGGCGCGGCACATCGCGCAAACCGGGGAATACGAGGCTTCGCGCCTGCCGGGGAACCCGGTGCAGGAATATGCCTGCTCGCTTTTGTGGAAAGGCGGGCCGCGAGCTCTCAACGCCGCATCGGCGGTATTCGGCGCGGCGGCTGTGGCGCTGCTGGGGCTCGTGGCGCGCCAGCTCGGATGCAGGGACTGGCTGCTGGCGGGGCTTGCGCTGGCTTTCACCCCGGTGTTTTACATCGGTTGCGTGACATCGAAGGATTACACGTGGGCGCTCTCGCTGGTGCTCGGCGCGCTGCTGGCGTGCATGAAAAAGCGCCCGGTGCTCGCGGGGATTCTCCTCGGGCTTGCGACCGGCTGCCGGCTGACATCATGCGCGGCTGGGCTCCCGTTGCTCCTGGTTCTTCTCGGCGATGCACCGAAAAAAGCTTGGAAGCAGGGAGTGATTTTCGCGGGCGTCTCGCTCTGCACCGCGGCGGCAATGTTCGTGCCGGTGTTCCTGAAATACGGACCGGGATTTTTTACGTTTGCGCACCACCTCTATCCCGGCTGGGACGTAATTTTGCAACGCGGCACCGTGGAGGTCTGGGGCTGGACGGGGCTCGTGGGGATTGGCATCGCGCTGGCGGGCATCGCGTGGCGTCTCGCACGCAAGGAACGCCCCGATTTTTCGAGCGAGCTTTATCATCCGGCGGCGTGGGCGCTTGCGGTGGCGATCTACGTTGGGATTTACCTCAAGTTGCCCGATCTGGCCGGATATTTGATCCCGCTGCTTCCATTCACGATCCTGCTGCTGGGGCGGTTTTCCGCACGCCTCGCGTTCGTGGCGTTCTGCGTGCTGGCGATGGTGGGTTCCTTCGTCACCTTTGACCAAGGCAAAGTCGTGGCGGGTGCGATTTTCCAGGACCACTTGGAACGCATCAAGACCTCGGAGGGCATCGATAATTTCCTCGCATTCACCGACCGGGTTCCCGGGCACAACGTGTTCGTGACAGGCGCGTGGTACCCCGAGATCGAGAATCATTACCCGGACGGTAATCACGGCGATAGCAGGTATGTCTATTTGCTGACCGGGGCGGAGATCGAAAAGTGCAACGAATCGGGCGAAACGGTTTACTACGCAACGCAGGCGATCCGGTCGTTCAATTTCCGGGTGTATGGCGTCGACCTGGCGCAACACGGCGCGCTCGACATGCAGGCGATTTTCGACCAGCAGAAGAAAGCGAAGGACGCCGCGTTGAAGGCGGCAGGCGCAAATTGAGCCCGCTCAAAAATCCTGCGGCGGCGGCGGATCGAGTTTGATGTTCGAATCCACGGTGGGACCGACGGGGTCGGCGCGGCGCACGGGCACATCGGGCTTCTGCGAGGGATCAGCGGCCGTGCCGCTGTTTGGCGCGGCAGCTGTGCCGGAGATGGCGGCGGTGCCGCCCGTAACAGGTGAGCCGGGTTTTACATTGTTGTCAACTGGTTGCGCCTTTGGCCCCACTGCGTTGTACTGGTCGTCCTCGCCCAGCACGGTCTGGTCGCGCACCTGGATGGGTTTCGCGTTCGGGTCGTCCACTGGAAGCGCGCGCGGGGCCACGGGTTCGGTGGGGGTTGCCGAGGAGGCGATGGCTTGTGGCGCGTTCATCGGGCCGTTCTGGCCGTGCTGGC